>JAGARL010000001.1 GCA_017622255.1 Methanocorpusculum sp. | reverse complement strand
CAAGATGCAGTGCTGTGGAGCAGGAGGAGGTGTCCGCGGATACGATATCGCACACGCACTCGACATCACCAACGAGAAGCTCACCAACATGGCAGCAGCAGGCGCAGACGCAATCGTCGACACCTGTCCATTCTGTCAGCTTCAGTTCGACCGCGGACAGTTCGAAATCGGCGAGAAGTTCGGTGTTGAGTGGAACATCCCGGTTCTTCACTTCTGTGAGATGCTCGGCCTCGCACAGGGTATGACCCCGGTTGAACTCGGTCTCGACCTTCACCAGACCTCCTGTGCTCCGTTCCTCGACAAACTGAAGAACGACGGTGCTGTCTGGTGGAACAAGAACGTCAAAGACTCCGAAAACATCGACATCGTTGGAGGACTCTAAAATGGCATACTCTGGCAAGAAAGCAAAAGAAGCAGGCGAAGCTGGCGAAGCCCCGCGTATTGGTGTCTTCATCTGCCACTGCGGTACCAACATCGCAGGTTCTGTCGATGTTAAGGCTGTTGCTGAATACGCAGCAGGACTTCCAAACGTCGTCATCGCAGAACACTACGCATACATGTGTTCCACCCCTGGTCAGAACATGATCAAGGAAGCCGCCGAGAAGTACAACTTAACCGGCGTCGTTGTCGCAGCATGTACCCCGCGTCTCCACGAGCCGACCTTCAGAACCGCAACTCAGAACGCAGGATTAAACCAGTTCAGATTTGAAATGGCAAACATCCGTGACCAGGGCTCCTGGGTTCACATGCACGACTGGGAAGGCGGAACTGCAAAGGCAAAGGACGCAGTCCGTATCGCTGTTGCAAAAGCAACCAAACTCGAAGACCTCTACCCGATGGCTGTCCCGGTCGAGCACCGCGCAATGGTCGTTGGAGCAGGTGTCGCAGGTATCCAGACTGCAATGGACTTAGCCAAAGCAGGAATTGAGACCTACCTCATCGAGAAAGAGCCGACAATCGGCGGTCGTATGTCCCAGCTCGACAAGACCTTCCCGACCCTCGACTGTTCCCAGTGTATCTTATCCCCGAAGATGGCAGAAGCCGGCAGAATGCCGGGCATCAACCTCTACACCCTCGCTGAAGTCGAGCACGTAGAAGGATACATCGGCAACTTCGACGTCACCATCCGCCGCCACGCACGCGGTGTCTTAACTCCGGCAGAAGCCGCAGCAAAGGGCATTGTCGGTGGAGGATGTACCGGATGCGGTGACTGTAAAGAAGTCTGTCCGGTCGTCAAGCCAAACACCTGGGAATTCGGCATGGCACCACGCAAGGCAATCTACATCCAGCACGCACAGGTCGTCCCGCTTATCTACACCATCGACTTCGATGCATGTGTCAAGTGCGGCCTCTGTATCACTGCATGTGGAACCAAGCAGGCAATCGACCTTGAAATGGAAGACGAACTCTTCACCGTCAAAGTCGGAACTGTCGTCCTTGCAACCGGTTACGAAACCTTCCCAATCGAGCAGAAGAAAGAGTGGGGTTACAAACTCTACGACAACGTCATCACTTCCCTCGAGTTCGAGCGTTTAATCTGTGCATCCGGTCCGACCATTGGTCACCTCGTCCGTCCATCCGACGGTGAGACCCCGATGTCTGTCGGTTTCGTCCTTTGTGCAGGTTCCCGAGACAACACCGGAATCGGCAAACCATACTGTTCCAGATTCTGCTGTATGTACTCCTTAAAGCACGCTCACCAGGTCATCGAAAAGATTCCGGGCTGCCGTGCCTACATCTTCTACATGGACATCAGATCCTTCGGTAAGGCATACGAAGAATTCTACTACCGTATCCAGCACGAAGGCGCAAAGTTCATCCGTGGACGTGTCGCACAGGTTCAGGAACTCCCGAACAAGAACTTAATCGTCGTTGCCGAAGACACTCTCCTTGGCATGCCGGTTGAGATCGAAGTCGAACTCGTCGTCTTAGCCGCTGCAATCCAGCCGACTGCAGAAACTGAAGCAGTCCGCAGACACTTCGGTGTTTCCTGCTCTGCTGACAAGTGGCTCCTTGAAGCACACCCGAAGCTTGACCCATGTGGAACCACCACTGCTGGTGTCTACTTAGCCGGTGTCTGTCAGGGTCCAAAAGACATCCCAGACACTGTCGCACAGGCAGAAGGTGCCGCATCTGCTGCATCCATCCCAATCCACGCAGGACAGGTCGAACTTGAGCCGTACTACGCTCAGTGCGTCCCAGAACTCTGTGCCGGCTGTGGCATGTGTGTCGGTCAGTGCCCGTACTCCGCACTCTCTATGGTTGTCGGAGAAGACGGCAGAACTGTCATGCAGGTAACTGCTGCAAAGTGTAAAGGCTGTGGAACCTGCGGTGGATTCTGTCCAGGAGGCGCAATCCGTATGCAGCACTTCACTTCCCCGCAGATCTTAGCTCAGATTGATGCATTCTTCCTTGGAGGCGAACAGTAATGTCTGACGAATGGAAACCCAAGATTATCGGTATCATCTGCAACTGGTGTTCCTACGCTGGAGCAGACGGTGCAGGATCCGCAAGAACCCAGTACCCGCCGGACATCAGAATCGTCCGTGTCATGTGTACCGGCCGTATCGACACCCTCTTCGTCCTGAAAGCATTCGCTGACGGCGCAGACGGCGTCCTTGTCTCCGGATGTCACTTCGGTGACTGTCACTACCTTGCAGGCAACTTCAAGGCAGCAAAGAGAATGTTCTTAGTCAAGTCCATTCTCCACAACATGGGTATCGAACACCGCAGATTCAGAATGACTTTCGTCTCTGCATCTGAAGGAGCAAAATGGGCAGTTGTCGTCAACGATGTTATCGACACTGTCAAGGCAATTGGTCCGTCCCCAATCGCAGCAGAAAGAAAGAGAAGAGGATTATAATTATGTCCAAAGTAATTCACCTCAACATGGTAACCCAGCGTGCGGTTGAAGAAGGCGAAGCAATGGAGTCGGGAAAGACCACCCAGCTCTACTTTGACGTCTGCAGTCTCGTCGAGATGAACGCAGAAGACATCAAAGAGCTCGACATCAACCCGAACACCGTTGTCAAGGTCACCAGCGAGTGCGGCGAAGTCATCGTCAAGGCAGTTGTCGCCCGCCAGACCTGCCCGAGAGGTCTTTGCCACATCCGTCAGGGTGTCTGGGCAAACCAGGTTGTTCCGCCAAGAACCCAGTCTACCGGCGAACCGCAGTACAGCGGCTTCCCAGTAACTATCGAACCGGCTCCGGAAGCAAGAATTGTCCCGGCAGTTGAACTCATCCAGAAAGCATGCAACAAATGGAATGGACAGTTACTCTGGCCAATGTGAGGTAAATAATCATGCAAGAAACTATCAAACACGTCGCATGTCCGTACTGTGGTGCCTGCTGTGATGACCTTGAGATCACCGTCGAAGACGGAAAGATCATCGAAGTTAAGAACGCATGTATCATCGGAACTGAAATCTACCACCACGCATCCCGCGAAGGAAGAGTAGGCAGCCCGCGCAGACGCCAGCCGGACGGAACATACAAAGACATCACCTACGAAGAGGCAATCGACTTCACCGCCAAGATGCTCATCAAGGCAAAGAAGCCGCTCATCTACGGATTTGGTTCCACCAACTGTGAAGGTATGGCAGCAGCAGGCCGTGTCGCAGAAGACGCAGGCGCAGTTCTCGACAACTGTGCATCTATCTGCCACGGATCCTCCTTCCTTGCAATCTTCGACACCGGATACCCGTCCTGTACCTTAGGAGAAGTCAAGAACCGTGCAGATGTCGTCATCTACTGGGGATCCAACCCGCAGCACGCACACCCGAGACACCTTTCCCGCTACGGTGTTTTCCCACGCGGATACTTCACCGGTAAGGGATACAAGGGAAGAAAGGTCATCGTTGTTGACCCGAGATACACCGATACCGCACGCTGTGCAGACCACTTCCTCCAGGTTCAGCAGGGTCACGACTACGAGCTCTTCGATGCATTCCGTATGGTAATGCACGGATACGCAGACAAGATTCCGGCAATCGTTGCAGGAGTTCCAAAAGAGAAGATTCTCGAAGTCTGTGAAATCATCAAGGGCGGACGTTACGTCCACATCTTCTTCGGTATGGGTCTCTGCCACTCCGACGGAAGAAACCACAATGTCGATATCGCAATCAACTTAGTCCGCGACATCAACGAGTACACCAAGTGTACCATCATGGCAATGCGCGGTCACTACAACATTGCAGGTCCAGGTATCGTCTGGGCATGGCAGTTCGGTTTCCCGTACTGTATCGACTTAACCAAGGGATCTCACGCACACATGAACCCGGGAGAAACCTCCTCTGTTGATCTAGCAAACCGCGGTGAAGTTGATGCATTCATCAACATCGGAACTGACGCAGGAGCACACTTCCCGATTCGTGCATTCGAGAAGCTCGGATCCGGTATCCCGATGGTCACCATCGACCCGTCTGTCAACATGGCAGCAACCGTTTCCGATGTCCACATCCCGGTCGCAATCGTTGGTGTCGAAACCGGCGGTATCTGCTACCGTATGGACAACGTCCCAATCCAGTACCGCGCAGTTGTTGAGCCGTACAACGGCATCTTAACTGACGAGGAACTCTTCGACAGAATCTACGAGCGCATGCAGGAACTCAAGAAGGAAGGATGGACCACCGACGAAGGTGTCTGGGACTATGCAACCCCACTCGCAGATGTCAGACCTGTTAAGGAGGTCTACGAATGACCGAGTATATCATCAAGAATGGTTCCGTAATCGACCCGACTCAGGGAATTAACGCACAGAAGATGGATATCTGCATCAAGGACGGCAAGATTGTCGACTCCGTCAGCGGAAATGCAAAAGTCATTGACGCAGCCGGAAAGACCGTCATGGCCGGTGGTGTTGATATTCACTCCCACGTTGCAGGACCGAAAGTCGACTCCGGCCGTCTCTTCAGACCGGAAGACAAGCTCTTCCGCTCTCCGATGAGAAAGTCCAACCTCAGAATGGAAATGGGATTCTCCGTTCCGTCTGTCGCAAAGACCGGATATGACTACGCCCGTATGGGTTTCAGCTACGTCGTTGAAGCAGCAATGCCGCCTCTTGAGGCATCCCACGTCCACGAGGAAATTCGTGACACTCCAATCATCGACGAGTCCGCAATGCCGGTTATGGCAAACAACTGGTTCTTACTGGAATACTTCAAGAACCACGAGATTGAAAACGCCGGTGCATACGCATCCTGGATTCTCAACGCAACCCGCGGTTTCGCACTCAAGTGTGTCAACCCGGGAGGAACGGAAGCCTGGGGATGGGGTCTGAACTGTGTTACTATCAACGACCCGGTTCCGTACTTCGACATTACCCCGGCAGAGATTGTCAAGGGCTTAATCGAGACCAACGAGTACCTACAGCTCCCGCACTCTGTCCACGTCCACGCAAACAACCTCGGAAACCCGGGCAACTACACCACCACTCTCGACACCTTAAAGTTAGTCGAGGGCTATGCACCAAAGAGTGCATTCGGCCGTGACCAGGTTATGCACCACACTCACCTGCAGTTCCACTGCTACGGCGGAGACTCCTTCAAGTCCTCTTCCTTCGAGTCCAAGTCCAAGGAAGTTATGGACTACGTCAACAAGACCAAGAACTTAACCATCGATACCGGTAACGTCACCCTTGACGAGACCACCACGATGACTGCAGACGGTCCGTTCGAGTACCACTTAACCCACTTAAACCACCTCAAGTGGACCAACGTGGATGTTGAACTTGAAACCGCAGCAGGTGTTGTTCCATTCGTCTACGACCCGAAGACCTACATCGCAGGCGCACAGTGGGCAATCGGTCTTGAACTTGCACTCTTCGCACAGGACAAAGAGCGCTGTTTCATCACGACCGACCACCCGAACGCAGGTCCGTTCTGGAGATACCCGAGAGTATACAAGTGGCTCTTATCTGCAAAGGCAAGAAACGATGTCATTGAGAATGAACTCAAGTACGGAGACAAGGTTGTCGACACCACCTACATCGGTGAACTGTCCGACAAGGAAATTTCCCTCTACGAGCTCGCACAGATGACCCGTTCCGGTGTTGCAAAGGCACTTGGTGTTTCCCACATGTACGGCAGCTTAAAGACCGGCATGGCAGCAAACGTTGCAATCTACGACATCGACCCGGAGAACCTCCCAAGCGATCCGGAACAGTACGAGAAGGCATTCACCAACTCCTTCGCATTCTTCAAGGACGGTGTCCTTGCAGTTGAGAACAACGAGGTCGTTAACTACCGCATGCCGAAGAAGACTGTCTGGGTTAACTCCATCGTTCCGGAGAACAAGCAGGTCGAGCGTGACATCCGCGACAAGTTCTTAAAGGCATACACTGTTGACCTTGAGAACTACGCAGTCTTCGACGAGCACGTACACAACCCGTACGCAATCAAGGTGGACATCACTCAGTAAGGTGAGATAAATGACGGTAACAGTTACACTTACAAAACAGCCGGAACTCTACCTCGAAGCAGACCAGATTACTCCGGATGTATTCGCAGGAAAGACTCTTGACGAGATTGGCGCAATCTTCATCTCTGAAGGTAAGGTCAAGTACCCGTTAAGCGAGTTCGCAACCATCGAGGGAGCAGCAGGAGAGACTGCAGCAGACACCAAGATTGTGTTAAAAGGCGACTGGACGAAGGTCAAGCGCATCGGTCAGCAGATGACTGCCGGTGAGATTGTCATCGAGAGCGACGCAGATATGTACATCGGCGGCTGGATGAAGGGCGGAAAGCTTACCGTTAACGGTAATGTTGACTCCTTCTGCGGTATCGCAATGGCAGGCGGAGAGCTTGTTGTTAACGGTAACGCACAGAACCACGTCGGTTCCGCATACCGCGGCGACTGGAGAGGCATGACTGGTGGAACGCTTCGCGTTAAGGGCAATGTCGGAAACGATATCGGTACCTTCATGCGCGGCGGAACCATCATCGTCGAAGGTGACGCATTCATTCACGTGTTAACCCACGGTGAAGGCGGAACTATCATTGTCAAAGGCAACATTGAAGGCCGTGTCGGTGGACAGGCAGTAAAGGGCGATGTCTACGTAAACGGCAAGATTGACTTCATGATGCCAGGATTCGCTTACGTTGACGATGTTGAGTGTGAAGTTGACGGCGAGACCGCAGTCTACGCACACTACATCGGTGACCTTGGCGAGCGCCACTCTGTTGTAAAGGGAGAGACGGTTTTCAGCAACCTCTATCTGAAGAAATAAATTCTTCAGATCCTTACATATTTTTTAGAACCATGACAGACGAATTTAAGAAACCGGTATTCTTTAGTGCAAATCTGCATGATGACTTGTCGCATGCGTTCGAGGACCTGGAAAAGGTTCACAGCATGCTGGAACAGATTGTCCGCAATATGGAAGAGACGGCTGATCTTCCGGAAAATGAAGCAGTTCGTGTGTATCTGAGAGATACGGCGGATCTGGTTCTCGGTCAGGCGGATGCACTGGAGAAGTGGACGACAACGTATGAGAATGCGGTCTGTGAGCAGCTGGAGAATAATCACCTGGTCTATGAGCGGGATACGTATCAGACGCTGACGCGTGTTCTGCAGTGGGACATGGTGGATGTACGGCAGCTTGCCCGCTGGATTCGCGAGTTAAAGGAGCTTACAGCACACATCGGGCTGACGCTTCCGTATCTTCTGCATGTTCGTCAGATTCCGACGGAGCCGATTCCGGAGGATGTGGCAAAGTACCCGGTCTTTGTCCTGGACAGACAGGGTTACTGTCTGTGCGGTATGGGACTTGATGAGATTCGTTCTCTCGATGAAGTCCGCGACCGTATGGAAAACTAAAATCTCTTTTTCTTTAAAAATAGTGCAGAGCAGGATGTGCTCCGCGAATTATTTTTCTTCCAGTTACACAAGCCGAAGGCCGGCTTCATCTGCCGTCTTCTTTGCCGCGGCGGTAACCGCTCCGCAGACTGCAAACACCGGAATCTTTGCAATAACTGCCTTTCGCATCGTCTCAACCACACAGTTTCCTTTCAGAACCGCAAACGTCTCAGCGGTATCAACGCCGTCTCTCAGGGCAGAACCGATAAGCTGGTCAAGAACATTCTGTGACGAAATATCCTCTGCCAGATACAGCAGCGTGCCGTCTGATAAAAACAGCCCGCCCGAAAACCATGTGGACTTGGGCACTGCCTCCTTTGCAGAAGACACTGCCGCATCCGAAATCGGCATCTTCTCTGCAACCGCTCCGAGTTTTCCGGAGTCCAGGAAGGATGATGCTCCGCCGCATCCGGCAAGCACCGTCTTTCTCGACAGCAGAATCGTATAGGGATTCTTTGTCACAACGCTCACCTGCGTCTCATCAGCTATCACAGACTCGATATCTGCCATATTCTCCACAACCCGCTCCGTAAACAGTGCGCCGAAAACAAGCGCCCGCGGGTCCTTTGCATGCGTCATCAGCGTGATAGCGGCTCTGCCGTTTACCACAATCTGAACCGGTTTTTCCTCGTAAAATTCCGTCATATTATTTCACCATATGTGCAATCTCTTCAACTGTTGCGACCAGCAGGTCAACATCATCTTCCGTATTGTAACAGTACGCACTCGCCCTGACTGTGCCTCCGCCGTTTGGCGCAATCTTCTGCATCAGCGGCTGACAGCAGTGCTCGCCGGAACGAACCATAATTGCCGCGGCCTCGTCTAAGAAATAGGCAACCTCATGCGGATGCACCCCGTCCACCGTAAACGACACTGCACCGACAAGCGGCACATCCGACGGCGTTGTAACCGACACGCCCTCAATCTCCGACAACCCGTCCACCATCCGGTGCGCAAGCTCAGACGAATGAGCGGCAACATTTTCCATACCCAGGCGCGACAGATAGCGGGCTGCCTCTGCCAGGCCCACGGCACCGATAACATTCGGCGTTCCTGCCTCATACTTCCCGGCTCCTGCCGCCGTCGTAAACGCATGCCCGGAAACCTTCCCGACCATACCGCCGCCGGCATATGCGGGAGCGAGTTTGGGCGCACCGTCGCGCATCCACAGACCGCCGATACCCATCGGCCCCATCATCTTATGCCCGGAGAAACAGAAATAATCGCATCCGAGATCTGCCAGATTAATCGGCAGGTGCGGGGCAGTCTGAGCGCCGTCTACCAGAAGCAGAACATCATGCTCCCGGCATATCTTCGCAATCTCCTTTACGGGGGCAATCGTGCCAAACACATTCGACGCATGGGCAACCGCCACCATCCGTGTCTCTGGCGTAATTGCCGCGGCAATATCCTCTGCTCTGATGTGTCCGTCTGTTCCGCCGACCACATCAACACCGGCAATCTTCCCTTCCGCCTCAAGCTGGAACCAGGGGAGAATATTCGAATGATGCTCCTGGAGCGGAACCACAATCCGGTCCGTCTTTTCCCAGGGAATACCGTGTGCCGCAACATTTGTACTCTCTGTCGTATTGCGGGTAAACGCCAGCGTTCCGGCTTCTCCGCCGAAAAACTTCTGCAGAACATCCCGCGCCTCCTCAAACTTATGCGTTGCAAGCCGTCCTAACCGGTGTACACCGCGGCCCACATTTGCCCGGTAGTGGAACTCCGCATCAGCCTGCGCCTCCACAACTTGCCGCGGCGACAGAGCCGTTGCCGCATTATCCAGATAAATAATGTGTTCCAGAATCGGAAAATCCTCACGGATATCCTCTGCGGAAAACATCACCAAGCCTCCGTTCTCTGCATAATAATTACATTGGTCCGGCTCACATAAGTGTCTGACGGTGACTTCCGATACACATTGTATATAAATAAAATCATAATCTTTAAATATCGTGTGTTTTGTTTCAAAAATACACAACTGCAAAAATACGATTTTATATAAACTTTTTGGACAATCCTAATATACTTACCACGCCAACAGATATCTGCATGACAAGCACACCTGCAAAAAAAGGGATTGACACAATCCTGAAAAAGCCAATTGCAGCAGGTATCATCATCGGCTTTGCAGCAGCCCTCGTTCAGGCACTGCTCTTCCCGGCCGGCGGACCTGTTGCCTACGGATTCTGCGTCGCATGCCACTCCCGTGACTTCATTGACGTAATCTGGAACAACATCTTTGGAACATCTCTCTTCGCAGCCCCGATCTCCCTTGCCGGAGCACTGCCGGTTTTAACCATCGTCGGTGTCTTAATCGGAGCAGTCGTTGCAGCACTCGTCTACCGTGAGTTCCGCCTCAAGAAGGCAACTGCCCTCGGCTGTGTCAAGTACACCCTCGGCGGATTCTTCTTCATGGTCTGCGCTCTTCTTATGGGAGCCTGCCCGTACCGTATTGCCCTTCGTATCGGCTACGGTGACTTAATCGCACTCTTCGGACTTGTCGCAATCGTCATCGGTGTCTTAATCGGTGTCAAGATTGCCTTAAAGAAAATGGAGGCCTAAAACATGGACCCGCTCGCAAAAGATGTAGCAATTATGCTCGTACCAATTGTCACCATCATCCTTGGTTTCATCATCGGATGGCTTGGACAGCGTTCCGGATTCTGTTCCATCGGCGGTATCCGCGACTTCTTCCTCTTCAGACAGACCAGACTCTTAAAGGGATACGTAGGACTTATCCTCTCCGCATTCGTCTTCTACTTAATCTTCTCCCTCATCGTTCCGTCTGCATTCCCGAACTTCTTCTGGGCAATCGAAAACCCGGCAGGAATCCTTGCAGCAATTCCGGGAGCACCGGGAGGACTTTCCGTTGCAGCAACCATCATCTGCATGTTAGTCGGCGGTATCTTCGTTGGTATCATCGGAACTCTCCTTGGCGGATGTCCGCTCAGACAGCTCGTTATGACCTCTGAAGGAAACATCAAATCCGGATTCTTCGTAATCGGTATGCTCGTCGGAGCACTCGTCTTCTCCGGATTCATCCTCGGATGGGTTGTTGACCTCTTTGCACTGATTGGAATCTAAGGTGAAAAAACATGAATCTTGACATTACCGGAAAAGTATGCCCGTTCTGCGTCCTCTCCGTCGACAAAGCATTAAAGACTCTTCCAGCAGGCGAGAGCCTTGTTGTCCTCTGCGACCACGCACCGGCAGCAACCGCATCCATTCCTGAATACTGCGACATCAAGAAACTCAACTGCGCAGTAAACTTAAAGGAAAGCGGACTGTGGGAAATCACTATCTCTAAGAACTAACAGTGCCAAACTGTTAAGGAATGACAGCAGACTTCAGAGAAGAATCCTGCACATACCTGATGCTGAAGTTAAAGGTCGCGCTCAAAAAAGCGGACGGACCTTTCTCCTTTTTAGGAACTGCAACTCAGGTAAACACGGTGGAAGGGGGTTTTCAAAAATCAGCATACACTGTCTCTGTTGAAAAACAGGAAGAAGAAGACACGTATCTGATTACCCTTATACCAACTGACAAATAACACCAACTCCAATGTGATATTTATGCTCAATAACATCGATTTAGATCAGGTAAAACAGTACGAGGCTGAAATCAAGGCCGACGACAACGAGGCATTATTCACCACCAAAATGACCGGAACCTGGCAGTTCGACGAGAACGGCCCGCAGTTCACCGCATCCGCAAAGACCGACAACGGACCGGTTGAGTTCGCATTAACCCACCCGAACTTCGAAAAACTCGGAAACTATCCATCTCCAATGGCATACGGTCTGTTCTGGATTTGCGGCTGTGCCTCTGCAACCTTCATGACCGCAGCAGCCAAGAACGGTATCAAGATTGACAACCTCACCACTGACATTGAGGCTGACCTTGACTACCACGCCCAGTTCAAGCTTGGCGACCAGCCGTTAGTCGGAGCCTACCGCGTCACTTTTAACGTCACCAGCGAACAGGCAACCGACGAACAGATTCAGATGCTCAAAGATGCCGCATACAACGGCTGTATGGCACTCTACACCGTAAAGACCGCAGTACCTCTTACTGTTGCCGCAAAAAGAGTCTAAGTAACATGACTCTCCCTTCTTATTTTTCAATTCCGGAAGCAGCGGACGCTCTCGCTGTCCGGAAAGCCGCCGAGGAACTCTATCGGACGGCACAGTTCAACTGCTCGGAAGCCGTGATGAAGGCGGTCCGTGATTACTTCTGCCCGGAGATTCCGGACTATGTAATTGCCATGAGCTCCGGATTCCCGGTCGGCATGGGCGGTGCAGGCTGTACCTGCGGCGCTGCAGCAGGCGGTGTTATGGCGCTCGGCCTTATCTTCGGCAGAGAAAAGCCCCTGCAGTTTGTCCAGAGCGGACACACCATGCGCCTTGCAAAGGAACTGCACGACCGCTTTAAAGAAATGAACCAGACCTTATGCTGCAGAATCCACACCAAAGATATGCAGATAGGCTCTCCCGAACACTCCGCACAGTGCACCCGGTTCACCGGCGATGCCGCACAGATTACTGCGGAGATTATTATCCGTGAGGCAACAAAATGACCTTAACCGCAGACTCTAAAATTGAAGAAATCTTAACGGAACGCCCGGAGACCGCCGAAATCTTCCAGAGCTTCGGCATGAACTGTCTGGGATACGCAATCGCCAACAATGAATCCATCCGCCAGGCGGCAACCCGCAAAGGCGTCGATTTAGACAAGCTTGCAGCGGCTCTTGGTATTTCAACCTGAGCTTTGAGGACGCGAAGGTTATTTAGAGCACTCTGACATACATTATTTCAGCAATGGCAAGAAGAAGACCTAGTAACCGCGAAAAGTCCCAGTTCTATCTGAAGGGCGGTATTATTCCGGAGATTGATCCGGATTACTATATCGTCCGTCTGCGGACTCCTGCCGGAATGATTACTCCTGACCAGATGTCAGGTATCGCCCGGATTGCCCGGCGTTTCGGTGTATCCCAGGTGCACTGCACCACTCGTCAGACTGTCGAACTCCTCCATGTCAAACACGAAGATCTGGAGAAGATGGCGGCTGCTTTAGAGAGAAACGGCACTCCGGTTGGTGCCGAGCGTGACGAGGTTGTCAATATCACCTCGTGTCTTGGCACGCAGAACTGTAAGTATGCTGTTATCGATTCTCTGTCCCTGGCAAAGAAGCTGGACGAGAAGTTCTTCGGCCGCGAGATGCCGGTCAAGGTGCGTATTGCAATATCCGCCTGTCCGAACGGATGTACCAGCGAGCGCTTAAATGAAATCGGTATTACGGGTCTTCGAAAACCTATCCGTAATATGGGTCTCTGTACCGGCTGCAGTACCTGTGCACACTACTGCCGCGAGCAAGCAATCAAGATTGTCAACGGCAAACTGCAGATGGACAACAGCCACTGTATGCTGTGCGGTTTCTGTGTTCACGCATGCCCGTACAACTATATCAACTTTGATGAGCCGCGGTATCTTATTACCTTAGGCGGTAAACGCGGCCGTCACCCGAAGATCGGCAGAACCTTCTTCATCGCAAAGTCCGAGGATGATGTGGTGGCAGTAGTCGAGAAGATTATCTACTGGATTTACCGCAGTATCGCATCTGACAAGATGCTTCCGGAACAGCTGACAGACGAGGAGTTTGCCGAGTTCCGTGAGCGGGTTATGAAGAGCTTGGAGCCGCTTGGAATCGAGGGTTACAAACCGACGCATGCATTCGCACTGCGCTGAAAACCATCCCTCATTTCCTCATTTTTTGGTTAACTCTTTTTTGTTATTTTCCATGGTTTTCTAATTGGTTTTAAATCGTCCGTATTGGCCGTAAAACAGGGATTTCATTGTGTGTTCTTTCGCGATTCAGATTTTCATATTTTTTGGCTTCGATTTTTCATATTTAATATTATCGTATATTATATATATTGAATTTTGTATTTTTTTGCTTTTTTTCTAACCCACCATTATTTTACGTTGATGTGTCGGCAACGTATTTATAGATTTGTTGACGAATATTTAAGAGTCGATCGTAGTTATCGAAGGCTGGTGCATATAAGCAATGGCATTTGCAATGCATATCAACATGGAAAGATGTACTGGTTGTAACAACTGTGTGGTCGCATGTCCGGTCAATGCACTGGAACTCTGTACAGTAGATCCTGTCTCTTCCGACAAGATCTATTTAGTTCAGAACGGCAAGGCAATTTCCCTTGACCTTAACAAAGAACTTTGTGCAGGTTGCGGTGTCTGTGTCGAAGCATGTCCATACAATGTTATCAGACTGTTAGCATCAGAGGCTCCGGCAGCAGAAGCTGTCTCTGAGGAGCACTAAAAAGAGAGAGGAAATCGTTATGGCAATGAGCACAATGTTTCCAAAATTCTCCACGAAGGTTGAGGGCGAAACTATCGTCATGGAGCAGCGCCTCCTGAAGAAAGTCTCCCACCTCGTGTTAAACGCCTCCAAGTGTACCGGTTGCGGTATCTGTGCAGACGCCTGCCCGAAGGAAGCAATTACCCTCGGCATGGTCGGTGCAGCTGCCCGCGGAACCACCGAAGGCGCACCGATTGTTGTAGACCCATCCAAGTGTTCCTACTGTGGTGTCTGTACAATCCTGTGTCCGTTTAACTCCCTTGCAGTGGAAGTAGACGGTGAACCAAGCCTCCCAATCAAGGAGCAGGAAGGTTTCCCAGAATACGACTTTACCGCTGAAATCAACGCCGAGAAGTGTGTCCGCTGTGAATCCTGCAGCGCAGCATGCCCGCGTGATGCAATCGTCCGCGACGTCCCAGTATATGAGGGCGAAGGCGGAGCTGTTCCACGTCAGGCAGCTCTTGACGCTGAGACCAAACTCACCGTTGACAAAGAAAAGT
>JAGARL010000099.1 GCA_017622255.1 Methanocorpusculum sp. | reverse complement strand
TGGTAAGGGAGACATTCTCAAACGAGAGGCCGGAGAGGTCGGCAAGCCGGAAGTTTTCCGCATAGACCGGCGTTAATGCTTCCTTCGGCGGGACAACGGAATGTCCGAGCATCTCAGAAAGCCGCACGCCGTCTCCGGATGAGCCGGTCTTCGGATAGGAAGAACCTCCCGCGGCAATTAGGAGACAGGGAGCAGAGTACTTGGCATATGCGGTCTGTACGAAGAATCTGCCGTCCTCTGCAGAAACTGACTCCGCACGCTCTTCGTAAAAAATCTCCACCCCTGCCGCATCGCAGGCATCAAGAAGAGTATCCAGAACATCATCCGCAGACCGTGAGGTCGGAAACACCTTTCCGGCATCGGTTATCTCGAAGGTCATCCCGCGGGCTTCAAAGAATGCGAGAAGGTCAGTATTGGAAAGCGCCCGAAGCGCCGGCTTTAAGAAAGCGGCATGCGATGCATCGCCGAAATGTGCCGCATAATCGCTCATGCTTCCGGCATGCGTGATATTGCACTGTCCCGAACCGGAAAGGAGCAGTTTTCTTCCGGGCAGATTCATCTTTTCTAAAATGCAGACGCGAAGCCCTGCAAGATTTGCCGCACAAAAGAGTCCGGCGGGACCGGCTCCAATAATTATTACGTCGAACTCTTCTGTCATGTGTGTTATTATTCGCGGGTTGAGAGGTTAGAGGTTTGCTTTCCTCTGTCTCGTGGGTATATGCCTGGCTTCGTTGGAGTGTATTTCCTACGCGAAATCTACACGAAAATAGCACGAAATACGCGAAAGAGAAATATCGCGAAAACTCGGCGAAAGTCGCGAAAAAGGTACATGCGTTCAAAAGGCTTCGCATGAACCATTTTCTTCCAGGATCCAATTCCCTGAACGCGAATAGTTTTTTCGTGATTTACTTTCTTTTCGCGTTTTTCGCGAGAGTTTCGCATTACTTTCGCGTAGGAAAAACGCCCCTACAAAGCCCTGCAATTACCCTCCAGAATAGATGAAAACGCGTACGCCCCCGCCCCAAGCAGAGGGGCGTTGCCGTCAAGCTCTGTCACACACACCTCCGGCATCCGCAGATATCCTCCGAAGTCTCCAATCAGCAAATCCGCATACTCACGGGCAAGCGGACCGTCTAACACAACACAGTCCGGATTGTACGCACAGACAAGAGAGTGCATCCCGCGGGCATTGATTTCTGCAACCTCGGAGATAAACTTAGAGCACAGTGTCTCGCCCTGTCGTGCCGCAAACAAAATCTGCCCGGACGTCAGCAGAGGCTTTTCAAACTCCGCTCCCTGCTGTCTCAGCCACTCGGCAAAAAACCGCGGCATGCCGCTGCCGCTTGCATACGCTTCCCAATGCCCGAAACCCCCGCAGCCGCAGGGCATGTTGTACTTTGTATCCACCACAAAATGCCCGACCTCTCCCGCATTTCCATCCGCCCCCTGCAGAATTTCCCCCTTCGAAATCACACCGGAACCAATTCCGGTGGACATCGTCAGATACACCAGCGTCGAAGCATCGCCATGTCCGCCGAAAACATACTCCCCGTACGCTCCTGCCTTACAGTCCGTCAGCATACAGACCGGAACACCGAACGCCTCGGCAATAGGGTCACGGAGAAAAATCTCTCCGGCCTGCATATTTGGCGAGTTCACTACCGAACCGTGCGCCAGATCAACCGGACCTGCAGTTGAAATCCCAACCGCTCCAATATCCGCCCCGGTTTCCTCAACTGCGCTTTCTATCATATCCACGATTTTTGCGGTGATACGGGAAGCATTCTCTATCCCGGAAACCTCCAAGCGCTGAAAGCCGGAAATCTCCCCATTCCTGCCCAGAACAGCACACCGCACATTTGTTGCCCCCAAATCTACCGCACAGCAGAACTCCGTTGAAGCCATTGCATAGAAATACTCCCTTCTTCTACTTCAAATCTCCCATC
>JAGARL010000098.1 GCA_017622255.1 Methanocorpusculum sp. | reverse complement strand
CGGCAGGGAAAACATTCCCATCGAAAGCAGGAACGCCATGAAGCTCTTGTGTCTGCAGATGCCAATCATCCGCTTAAAGACAGAGGGAATACTGCCGGAAAGCTTCTCCTCCGCCGGCAGGGATTCGGTGAACAGAAGGGTGATTATCAGACAGAGAATCGTCAGAACTCCGGGGAATGCAAGTGTTGACTGCCAGTTTACCGCCTCGATTAAGTATGCACCAAGAACCGGCGATGCCACAGGACCGATAACCCCAAGCACCACCGAGAGTGTCAGCACCGTATTTCTGACCTTCTCCTCGAAACAGTCCTTAATCAGCGCGATGGAGATAACCATCATACCGCCGCTTGATGCTCCCTGAACCATGCGGGCGAGGATGAACAGTTCAATGGTCGGTGCGGCGGCGGCAAAGAAACTGCTTATAATATAGATGATGATGCTGACGGCAAGAACCGGTTTTCTTCCGTACTTGTCGCTGATAGGGCCCAAGGCAAGCATGGAAACTGCCTGGAAGAACATGAAGCCGTACAAGGTCATGTTCAGGATTGCATCTGTAGTTCCGAAGTATGTAACCATTTCCGGCAGCGCCGGCAGATACATATCAGTTGAAAACGGCGGAATGGTGGTGAGAATTACAATTAGAAGTACGATTGCCCATGCGGGGAGATATTTCTGGGGGTTCATTTCTCTGTATTGGATAACAGAGTATTGCTATTTAAGGGTGCGGTTTTTCGTCCGATTTTTCCGGCAGAATCCCCTGCGGTAATGCGGATAATTGACATTAATATTATTATCTCAGCCGTCCATTAATATAAGGAGAAGCCGTCAATATAATTTGATGGAGGTTTTCGACATATGGACTTAGTATATCTTGTTCCAGTTTGTGCCGTAATCGGCCTTCTCTTCGCCCTTTACTCCTTCTCTGTTGTAAAGAAGGAGAAAGTGGAAGATCAGAAAATGATCAAGATTGCAGACGCTATTCACCTTGGCGCCCGCGTCTTCCTGAAGAGCCAGTACAAAGCTATCGCAGCTTTTGCAATTGTCGTCGCCATTATCCTCGCAGTGCTCATCGCACCAATCAACGCACTCTGCTACCTTATCGGTGCAGCTCTCTCTATGTGCGCAGGATACATTGGTATGACCAGTGCAACCAAAGCAAACGTTAGAACCACCAACGCAGCAAAACGCGGTATCGCAGCAGCAGTTAAAGTTTCCTTCGCATCCGGATCCGTCATGGGTATGTCCGTCGTCGGTCTTGGATTACTCGGTCTTTCTGCACTCTTCATCATCCTCGTCGTCGCATTCGGCGGATTTGGTGACTTAACCGCAGTCAATGCAGTCGTTTCCGCAATGGCATCCTTTGGTTTTGGTGCATCCTCTGTCGCACTCTTTGCACGTGTCGGCGGCGGTATCTTCACCAAGGCAGCAGATGTCGGTGCTGACCTCGTCGGTAAAGTCGAGGCAGGCATTCCGGAAGATGACCCGAGAAACCCAGCTGTTATCGCAGACAATGTCGGTGACAACGTCGGTGATGTCGCAGGAATGGGCGCAGACTTATTCGAGTCCTACGTCGGTTCCATCATTGCAGCAATGGCACTCGGAGGAGCAGCAGCATTATTCGCAGCAACCACCTTCGGTGAGACTCTTGATGCACTCGCACTCATCCTCCTGCCGATGTTCATCTCTGCATTCGGTATCATTGCAGCAATCATTGGAACTCTGTTCGTCAGAACCTCCAAGAATGAATCCTCTGCAATTCACAAGGCATTCAACACCGGAACTATCATTGCAATCATTGTTTCCCTCCTTGGAACCTATGCATTCACCAGCTTCCTCCTCTACGGCAACTTCACCATGATCACCATGGGTGCAGGATGCCTTGGTATGGGTATCTGGTTCGCAACCATCGCAGGTCTTGTCGGCGGATTCGCAATTGGTCTCATCACTGAGTACTACACTTCCTTCGACTACAAGCCGACCAAGAAGATCGCAGAGTCCTGTCAGACCGGAGCTGCAACCGACATTATCAGCGGTTTCGCAAAGGGAATGGAATCTACCATCTGGCCGGTTTTAATCATCTCTGTTGCAATCTTCATCGCATACCAGTTCGCCGGTATGTACGGTATTGGTATCGCAGCTGTCGGTATGCTCTCTACTCTTGGTATCTCCCTTGCAGTTGACGCATACGGTCCGGTCGCAGACAATGCAGGCGGTATTGCTGAGATGTCCCACCAGGACCCGAAGGTCCGTGAGATCACTGACACCCTTGACGCAGTCGGAAACACCACTGCAGCAATCGGTAAGGGATTCGCAATCGGATCTGCAGCACTCACTGGTCTTGCACTCTTCAGTGCATACTCTCTTGCAGTCGGTATCGAAGCAATCGATATCTTAAACACCAGCGTCTTTATCGGTATTCTCATCGGCGGTATGCTTCCGTTCCTCTTCTCTGCACTCACTATGACCGCAGTCGGTTCCGCAGCAGAGAAGGTTGTCGTTGAAGTCCGCAACCAGTTCAAGAACATTAAGGGATTAATGGAAGGAACTGCAGATCCGGACTACGAGTCCACCATTAAGATCTGTACCAACTCTGCAATCAAGAAGATGATTGCACCGGGTGTCCTTGCAATCGTTGCACCAATCCTTGTCGGTCTTGTATTAGGCCCGCTCGCACTTGGCGGTCTCTTAGTCGGTTCCCTTGTTTCCGGTTTCCTCCTTGCAATCACTATGGCAAACGCAGGCGGAGCATGGGACAATGCAAAGAAGTTTGTTGAACTCGGTAACTACGGTGGAAAGGGCTCTGAGGCTCACAAGGCAGCAGTTGTAGGTGACACTGTTGGAGATCCGTTCAAGGATACCTCCGGTCCGTCCATCAACATTCTGATTAAGCTTATGTCTATGATTGCACTGGTTTTCGTTCCAGTCATTCTGATGTTATAAGCTGAGATTTCAGAATAAACCCAATTTATTTTTTTCAACTCTTTTCTCTTAGTTCCCGGTTGGGTTGATTGTTGGAGTGTGTGGGAAATACGCTCCTGCAAAGCATTGCTAATACCTAAGCTAAATAAAAACTAAATAAACGGCTTTGCTCCTAAATTGCATAACACCTCATTAAGCAATGCGACAGCATTGCGTAATCAGCGAAGGAGCGATTAGCGACGAAGCGACAGCGCGTCTCCAAAACGTATTTTTGTTATTCGCGTGAATTCGCGTTTTTTGAACTTACACGCGAATCTACGCGAATTTACAAGATATATTTCCCTTATAGTGATGTCGCTTCGTCGCTTATCGCTCCTCCGCTGTTCACGCAACACTATCGTGTTGCTTTGAATGGTTGTTAGAAATCCATTACAATAACACAATTTAGGAGCAAAGCCTAAATAAACACAAAATAAAAACAAAAGAAGGAAATGTGACGTAATTTTACTGGTACAATTTGCCTTTGTGCATGGTTTTGAGAGGGTTTAATCCATGTTTCCTTCTGCATGAATCAGCTTGGTGTTTTCGTTTGTGTCTCACCTCTACTCTGTTATTCTGTTGTTCGGTTTAGATAAACGTGCGCCGTAAAAGATTCGGATGCCGCGATTTTTCCGAAACTCTTTCCGGAAAATCCCGGGTGTTCCGAAAAGTCACGCGGTGAATTTACCAAATCTACGCGGCACAATAATCAGTCAGGAAGAACAAACACTATTTCATGAACTGGTATGGGGAATCTGGTGCATACTCGCTTGATGCAGAAGCGGCTGCAGCCCGCGTCAGGCAGAATACCAATCCGGCGCCGAAAAAGCTCTGTGACTGGAAGGAGCTGGAAGCCGCAGGTGTTGTAAAAAGCCGCGGAGAATATCTTGCAGCCGTCCGCGAGGTTTCGGTTTTCATGGCAAACGAAGGCATTGCCAAAGCCTTGTCTGAGAAGGATACCGAGATGCTGCAGATGGTGCGTATGCTCGATGAGCTCGACGATGTCATCAATCTGTTAACGGAACGCTTAACGGAGTGGCATCAGTCCACCACGCCCGGCTCATCCCGGAAATATACCAGAGCCGCATCGAAGAAGTTCATCCAGACCGTTGCCAAGTCGAAAAACCCTTCCATGAAAAGCGTTGCCCGCGAGATTCTGTCTCTCACTTCCCTTCGTACCAATCTCATGAAGGATGTTTCCCGAACCGCGGATGCGGTTATCCCCAATATGAGTGCCTTAGTCGGCGGTCTTGTCGCAGCCCGTCTGGTCTCCAGAGCCGGCAGTCTTTCGCTGATGGCAAAAATGCCCGGCTCATCGATTCAGGTTTTAGGTGCGGAGTCTGCACTGTTCTCCCATATCAGAGCAGGAACTCCCTCGCCGAAGCATGGTCTCATCTTCCAGCACCGGAGAGTGCACAATGCTCCGCGGGAGGTCAGAGGAAAGCTTGCCCGCGTGCTGTCGGCAAAGCTTGCAATCGCCTGCAGGCTGGATGCGTACCGCGGAGAACTTGATGAGGCATTTGTTGCGGATGCGAATGCGAAGATTGACAAAATTATGGAGGCAGGAGAATGAAGAGTATCGGAAAAACCCTGGTCTCTGAGGGTGCCGGCGGTGTGTACGGCGAGCGGATGCTTGAGGGATGCCGCGTGTGGGACCCTTACCGCAGTAAGCTTTCCGCTCTCTGGTATCTGGATAAGTCAACCGACCTGAAAGCGGATGATGTGGTGCTGTATCTGGGAGCGGCAAACGGGACGACGGTTTCCCATGTGGCAGATTATGTGGAGGCGGTGTATGCGGTTGAGTTTGCTCCGCGTCCGATGCAGGATTTGCTTGCCGTATCTGCCCGCCGGAAGAATATTGTGCCGATTTTCGGCGATGCAACCCGTCCAAAAGAGTATGCGGCACTCTTAGAGCCGGCAGATATTCTCTATCAGGATGTTGCCCAGCCGAATCAGGCGGAGATTATCATTCGCCATCTGCCGTTCCTGAAAAAGGGCGGGCAGGTGATTCTGATGCTGAAAACCCGCTCGGTGGATATCCGAAAGACTCCCGAAGAGGTCTTTGCGGAGAGCTGTGCGGAGATTGAGGCGGCAGGACTGACGGTTGAGAAGGGAGTCTGGCTGAATCCGTATCACATCGACCACGCGGCAATCGTCTGCCGGAAATAAAATACCTCTCATTTTTCGCAATGCTATCGCATTGCTTCATGAATTCTCTCCATACTATCATATACCCGAAAACCCAATATGATATGCAATGTACGGAGACGAAACCCGCGCAAAGACTGTCCTCTACACCGCCCTTTTTGCGGCGCTGATAGCGGTCGGCGGCTGGATTTCGCTCCCGGTTTTTGCCGTGCCGTTTACCCTGCAGTCGCTTTTCGTCATTCTTGCATCCTGTGTCATGCACAAAAAAGCGGTCTATCCGGTGCTGCTCTATGTGGGTGCAGGACTTCTCGGACTTCCGGTGTTTCACAACGGCCTTTCCGGCATCGGTGTTCTGTTCGGCCCTACCGGCGGTTTTCTGCTCGGTTTCATCCCCGCGGCATTTATTTCAGGTGTTCTTTTTGCGAAGGAAAAAGACATCGCTGCTGCTGTATCAGCCGTTCTCATCTACGATGCGGCAGCGGTTCTCTGGTTTATGCTGACGGCTTCCGCCTCTTTTCCGGCGGCGTTTATCGCCTGCGTGCTCCCCTATCTCGCAGGGGATGCCGTAAAAGCCGCGGCTGCTGTTCTTGCCGCCCGCCGTCTTCGGAGGATGCATGATTGAGATAACTGCTCTCCGACACGGTGTTTTGTCAATTCCGTCTCTTTGCATCCCGGAAGGGCTGACCTTCATCCGCGGAAGAAACGGTTCGGGAAAGACCACTCTCCTCAACCTTGCCGCAGGACTCATTCTTCCGGAGGAAGGAAGCATCCTCATCGACGGCAAATCTCCGCGTGAGGTTTCTATCGGATATGTCAGTGAGTTTCCTGCCCGAAACATGCTTTTCTCCCGTGTTGCGGATGAGGTCTCCTCCTCGCTTCGGTTTGCCTGCCGTCCGGCAGATGAGATTTCCCGAAAAACCGCAGAAGCG
>JAGARL010000097.1 GCA_017622255.1 Methanocorpusculum sp. | reverse complement strand
GACATCCCATGCCGAAGCTCTGGAGGACTGCTGCGCTTTCCGGCTTCTCACGGAGGAGGTCTGCAATAGTTGAGTCTAAAGTAAGTGCCATACCTATTATTTTAGTTCGGCAATACTAATAGGTTTTTCATATGATATCGTCGTGGTGCTGGGGGGTTGTTTTTTGTGGGCCGCCGCAAACCAGATTGCCCGCCGGAAAGCCTGCGGCGATCAGCCAGGCAGGCGGGTTTTCATAGAGCCAGAGACAAAAAATCAGAAGAGTGACAAAAGCCACTCAAAAACTCCAAGCATGTGCAGAGCAATTCCCGCCATCAGGACTGCAAACATCCGGCGAAGCCAGACATCAGATACCCGAAGCCGCGAAGAAACCGCGGCTGCCGGGACTGCACAAACCACTAGAATCACCCACATCAGCAGGTTGAGGTAGCCGTTTAACAGATACGAACCAATCCCGCCGAGTGTTATGAACACAATAGCCGCCGAAGACGTTGCCGCGGCTTTCTTCATCGAAAACTTTCCAAGCATCGTCATCAGCGGCACAAGAATCGTTCCGCCGCCAACACCTAAGAGCCCGGAGAAGAATCCGGAAATGCCGCCGATTCCAGCGGCAAGCGGCGCCTTCATCCGGGTGTTTTCTCCTGCGGGAAGTGTTGTAACCATCCGCACTGCTCCGACAATCAGAACCGCCGCGAAGAGGATGGTAAGCACTCTGACCGGAAGATACGTTGCGGCAGTCCCGCCGAGAAATCCGGTAAGAATACCAGCCCCTCCCATAATCAGTGCATCGCGCCAGATTACATTGCCCTGCTTTGTATGCGACAGCGCTCCGGTTAAAACGGTCGGCAGTGCCGCGGCTAAGCTTGTTCCAAACGCGGTTAAGAGTGCGGCATCTTCAGGCACTCCTGATGCCTGCAGAACAAAAAACATTGCCGGGGCGAAAACAAACCCTCCGCCGACACCAAGCAGACCGGACATACAGCCGGCAAAAATTCCGACTGCGATTAAAAAGAGGATGAAGATAAGTTCCATTTACGGGATAATCTCACAGCCGTTATACCGCGTGTGGGCAAAACTTTCAAGCGACAGCACACCGGACTTCATCAGTTCTTCAATCCGCGGAAGCACTGCTTCGAGGGATTCTTTCAGATTCCGCACGGTATCGCAGACCAGAGCATACTCCTCTCCCCACGGGCGGACGATGTTTGAGTAAAGACATCTTCCGCCGCAGAAATCATAGATGTCGCAGGAAAGACACGGCTCCTGAATCGGAATCTCCGGAAGGCATGCCGGGTCGGCTGAGCTGATATGTCCTGCATAGTAATCTGCCATGCCGACCATAATCGGGCACGGCGCGATGAATCCGTTGGTCATGATGCTGTAGTTGACGTATCCGGAACCGCAGCGGAGTTTTGTTTTCTGTCCCGTTAAGAGGTCCTCGGTTGTGGAGAGGAACGGATACCACTTTGGAACAACGCCTTCTTCCATGCGTGACACCCATTCCTCTGCAAGGCGGCGAATGCCTGCATTGTATCCGTTCTTCCACTCGGCAAAGCGTCTGCGGGATAAGTCTCCGGTAAAGTCCGCATCCATCTGCCAGTGAATCGAGCTGAACAGTTTCGTGTCTGCAAGATGTGTTACCGCGGAGAAGATTTCTGTATCCTCT
>JAGARL010000096.1 GCA_017622255.1 Methanocorpusculum sp. | reverse complement strand
GGATGTCAAAGACAATAATAATTGTTACTTATCGTATGGAAAAAAAAGTTAGAGTCTTCTGAGGGCAAGTGCTGCCACTCCAAGACCTGCAAGAAGTCCGAGAATTGGTGCCGGGGATGCGGCTGCCTCAGGGTTCTTGACAATGATGACCTGCTTTGCGGTTGCATAGGAGTCAGTGAAGTCAACGTTCTTTAATCTGTCTTCGGTAACAGTCATACCTGCTGCGCCGAAGTCAGCCTTTCCGCTCTCGATTGCTGGAATGATTGCGTCGAATTCCATGTCTTTAATCTCTAACTCGTAGCCGAGTTCATCGCAGATTGCCTGTGCAATGTCTGCATCGATACCGACGATGTCTCCTCCGGAGTAGTACTCATACGGCGGGAAGTATGCGTTGGTTGCCATGATGAGTTTTCCGTTCGGGCGCTCGACGTCCTTCTTGATGTACGGCATAGTTCCCTTAACATCATCCTCACCGATGTAGTTCTCGATAATCTGGTCGAGGGTTCCGTCTGCCTTCAGTTTTGCAAGAGCATCGTTAATCTTTGCGGTTAATGCGCTGTTCTTCTTCAGAGCAATTGCATACTCTTCAACAGTGAACTCTTCTTCAAGAATCATTAAGTCCGGGTTCTTTGCAACAAAGCTCTCTGCCGGAAGATTGTCGATAATGACACAGTCAATCTTGTTGGTCTTTAATGCCTGAACTGCGTCAGCACCTTTTAAGTAACGGGCGATAACAGTTCCTGCTTCATCACCTTCGTAGTCGGTTGCATAGATGTCACCGGTAGTTCCCTGCTGAACACCAATCTTTGCTCCCTCGAGGTCGTCAACGCCTGCGATGACTTTCTCTGCAGAAACGCCGCCGACAAAGAGTGCGGCAAGGAGGAGTACAGCAAGTACTGCAAATACTGATTTCTTCATGTAAAATACACCTCAGATAAAAGAAGAATACCGTCACACGGGAAAAACCCGGATACCCTTCAATAGTAGAGAATTGGGCTTTCTCGTCTTATAAAGACAGCGGTTTAATCCTGCAGAAAAAAAGAGTTAGATATAGTTTCCAATATCATGTTCCCGCGAGATGACCGTATCACAGTACCGGCAGCGGAATCCTCTGCTGTGAGCGGCAAAGATTGTCGGAACCGGCTCTTTGGTATTCGTGATACAGTTCGGGTTCGGGCAGGTAATAACCCCGGAGATAATATCCGGAGTCTCGACGAGTTTTTTGTCAACAACCTGATAATCACGGATGATACTGATGGTGGCGTCCGGAGCAACCAGAGCAATCTTATCCACTTCCTCTTTCACCAGTTCACGGTTGGCAATCTTTACCAGATCCTTTCTGCCGCCGTGAGAGCTTTCCACATTGCAGGCAACCGTTACCGTCTCGGACGTTCCGCGGGCAATTCCCAGGATGCTGATAACCGTCAGCCCCTGGCCCGGCGTGATATGGTCGATTACCGTTCCGTGCTGAATCGGGGAGATCATTAAGGTCTTTTCCGGTTTCGTCATGACTTCATCACCTCGTTTAACATTGCCATTCTGACCGGAACACCGTTGTGCGCCTGCTCAAAGTATTTTGCGCAGGGGAGAGAATCGACCCGCGGGTCAATCTCATCTACGCGGGGCAGCGGATGGAGAACAATCATATTCGGCTTGGCAATCTCCAGAAGCTCCGGAGTGATGCGGTACGTGGATGCATAACTGTCAAAGGCAACCGGGTCCGGGAAGCGTTCCCGCTGCAGACGGGTTACATAGAGCACATCAAGCTCCGGCAGACACTCCTCCACTGCATCATGGCAGATAAGCTCCACGCCAAGCTCGGAAAGGTCAGCTTTCAGCGATGCCGGAAAGTCCAGACCTTCAGGAGCAATGGTATGGATTCTGACGTTGTTGTATTTGGAAAGCGCAAAGGCAAGCGAGTGCACGGTTCTTCCGTAGCGTAAGTCACCCTGCAAGCCAATGTCGATGTTTGAGAGCGGCATCGATTCACGGATGGTGTAGAGATCAAGCAGTGTCTGGGACGGATGCTGTCCTGCACCGTCTCCGCCGTTAATCACCGGAACGGTAGCAACTTCGCTTGCGAGGCGGGCAGCACCCTCTTTTGGATGGCGGAGGACGATAGCATCCGCATAACCGGAGACCACACGGATGGTATCAGAGAGCGTTTCTCCCTTCGCAATCGAGGTTGCCTCAACAGAGCCTAAGTTCAGGATTTTTCCGCCGAGCCGCATCATGGCTGACGAAAAGGACATGCGGGTACGCGTGCTTGGTTCGAAGAAGAGAACGGCGAGAATCTTTCCGTCGAGTTCGTGACCGGTTCCGTTTCCCCGGTCAAACTCTGCAGCAGCGGATAAGAGTCTGTCAATCTCTTCCCGTTCCATGTCGCGGACAGATAGGATATTTTTCTGGTTAACAGTCATTGGTGAGCGCCTTAGATTGTACAATATATGTTTCGTCTGGGATATATAATCATCCAAAAATCCGGCGGGCACGGCTCATCCGCTCTGCAATCTTCACCCCGAACGGACAGTTCGGCTCACACATCCGGCATTCGATGCAGTCATCCGCATTGTATTCCAGAGAAGCATAATGCCCGGCAACCGTCTCCGGTGTTTCCTCTGCCGCCAATGCAAGGTCTAAGAGCTTGAACACCGCCGGGATATCAATATGCGCAGAACACGGCTTGCAGTGCCCGCAGTAAAGACAGTTTCCGGCGGTCTGAATCTGCGGATTTCCGGCAAACACCGAAGAATAATCCCGCTCCGCATCCGAAGCAGAACAGTACGCGGCAGCCGTTTCCACCTCAGATGCACTGCTGCAGCCGACAAGAACCGACGTAACGCCGGGACGCGTCAGAGAATAGTGAATACACTGCGGAACCGTCAGCGCCGTTCCAAACGGAGACTGCGACGCATCAAGCAGTCTTCCGCCGGCAAGTGCCTTCATCACCACAATACCAACCCCTTCCGCCTCGCAGTATCCGTATAACTCCCGGCGTGCCGAGTCCGGACGGTGGACGCCGTCCGCTTTCAGGCCGGAAAACTCCATCTGGGTATAGATATCCGCCGTTGAATCCTCAAAATCATACGCCGGATTAATCGAAAACATCAGCACATCAATCAGCCCGGTCTGCACCGCACGCAGAGCCGTTTCCGGATTGTGCGAGCTCAAGCCCAGGAAGCGAATCTTTCCCTCCGCCTTCAGGGACTTGGCATACTCGATAATATCGGTCTCAAAAACCGCCGCATAATCCTCTGCGGAATCCACATAGTGAATCATACCGACATCGACATACTCAGTCTGCAGCCGGGAAAGCATATCCTCAAATGATGCCTTCGTCTGCGCAAGGTCACGGGTTCTCTTGTACTGCCCGTCCTCAAAGACTGTACCGATATGTCCCTGAATCAGCATCTTCTCCCGACGGCCGTGAAGCGCCGCACCGATATTCGAACGGACCGCAGGCTCCGGCATAAAGACATCAATATAATTCATCCCGCAATCGAGTGCAGAATCAATTACCGCCCGCACCGCATCAGCAGACTTCCCTTCCAGCCACTCAGCCCCCAGACCGACACAGGAAACAGAAAGACCGGTTCTTCCAAGCGTACGATATTCCATGACACTGTATAGAACCGGAAAAGAAAAGAGGTTTGCTGTTGGAGGTCAGTACTTAACCTTGTGATAGACCGGTTGACCGTTTTTGGCGCCTTCCGCTTCGTCTGCTTCCCGCTGAATCTTTTCCAGACGGTGGGCTTCCATCTTCTTCTGGAACCGCGGACGCAGATAAATTCCCAGGAAAGCAACCACAAGACCCCCTAACGTCATACCGATAATCGCAACGACACCCTCCGTTGACGTGAACGGGAAGAACTCCAGCGGCGAGATGGAGAGGAAATAAATCATAAATCCATAGCCGAGCAGACCAACTGCTGTGATAAAGAACGGCAGAACGAACGTCTTGTACAGCACATCAAGACTGTTCTGAACCGCATCAATCATCTTTCCTGCAACAGCCACCAGCGCTGCGATGATAAACCAGATAAGCGAACCGAACAGGAAGGTCATGCAGTTATAGAGGAAACCGACATCTCCTGTGTTTGGATAGTAGGAGACGATACTCATCAGACCGGAAACAATACCGGCGATGATGAGAACGCCGGAACCCAGATAAGACACCGCAGACATTCTGCCGTTTTTCAGCGAGTCAACCAGACCATGGTAGAACATGCCGAGGTAATCATCCACACCGAACCCTTTGAAGAGCAGATAGACACCAACCAGCACCAGAACCAGGAGCAGGGCTGAGATTCCCGGCAGGAACAGCGCGGCAAGGGCGGCGATTACGAGCAGACCGCCCAAGGGAACCAGGAACGTCCGGGCAATCTTCGGATCGTTCATGAGTTTCTTGATAATATAATACGTTCCCTCGATGTTCGGGAGCTGTTTGATAACCACCCGCACAATGCCGACAACTTTGAGACGGGACTGGATGATGGGGAGAATATATTCATCCTCAGCACCGTCGGAGATTAAAATACACTCGGAAACCCCCGTCTTTTCGATGACCTCATCTAAGAGCCGGGCAATTCTCCGGTCGCCTTCCAGCATATTTAAGTGATTTCCGGAGATTACAGCAATCTCCACATCATGACCGCGGGAAAGCTCGTCATCATAGGTTTTGATTGCCTGGAAAATGGCATTGGTATCCGAGTCTTCAGGATCGGCAGTTCCCAGTTTGACCGCAGCCGCAAGACAGGCTTCGCGGCCGACCGCCGGAGTTTCCACTCCTGCTTTATATCCTACGTCATCATCTCGGTCAACGCTGAGAACCAGGGTACGCGCCGTATTCATTCTGTATTACCTTTGACCTTGAAGCATTAAATATCTGTGGGGAGCAAAATCTTCTCCGCAACCCATTTCTGTCCGGCAGGGGTTTTGAACAGCGGAAGGTCACGGTCAATCACCGCAACATTGCGGGTAACCGGGGCAGACTCACCGGTTTTCGGATTGTATCCCATCTTCTCAACAGTTCCGCGGTAGACAGCAATGCCGCGCCGCTGCCAGGCAGGAGTGGTGCCTAAATTAATTCCCTGCGAAAAGGCAAGTTCATGCAGTGCGCCGGCATTCATGCCGTCGAGTTTTCGCTGTGCCTGCGTTGCGGAAAGTCCGCTGTCTGTTAAGAGTTTCTGGCAGTAGCCGTTGATGTGATTTCGCCATGCCTCCGCCTGCCGCCAGGCAAGATAGGCAGAAAGCTGTCCGCGGTCGATTGGCACAACCCGCGCATCAAAGGACACCGGGCTTTCCGCTCCGGAATAGAGCGTAAAGGCAGACGCGGCATGCGCTGCAGCAACCGAGACGAGTTTTTCCACCCGGCAGTCAAACAACGGCTTGCTGATGAAGAGACTGATCTCATCAGAGAAGGTATAAACAAAATCCGGGGAAAGCCCGCTTGCGCTAAACAGCGACTCGGCAGTCTTTACAAAGCATTCGGAAAAACGGTCGTCAAACGGTTTTTCATACGCGGACGTAAAGGTATGAAATGCTCTGCCGTCAAGACGCAGGATAAAAGGAAGAGTGGTAGTGAGGCGGGAAAATATTTCCCGATCCTTCATCTCGCTGTACAAATTTACTCCAGAGAAGTCTGGTCTTCAGCGGATTTGAATGCGCCGGGTACGTGGCGGATTAAGATGATGTCTCCAACTTCTTTGACGATGCGATAGGGAATAATTACTCCGGAATAGTTTTTGGTGTCAATTACGTCACGGTTGACATTGGTGAGTGCAAGACCGCTGACTTTCTTATTGGTAACATCTAAAACAACATCTTCTACCTTACCCAGATACACGGCTTTATCCGAGTAAACATTCATGCCGAAAAGCTGAGAGATTTGCCAGGTCATTATACTGATTCATTTTCAATTTCTGATATAAATAGATTATCATCACTCAGAGAGAGCCGAAGGAGAAAAGAATAAGACACTCTTCTGAGGAGAAGTTCCCTCCGCGAAATCGTGCAGATAAAAAAAGAAATGGAATTATTTTTCCGCTTCCAGCTCGCCGAGCCGCACAAAGCAGGCTGCCTTCTTCTGTACATCGCCGATTTTATCCAGAGCCTCGGCAAGAAGGGTTAAGAGCTCTTCATCATCCGGAAGCAGGAGAAGGGCACGCTCAAAGCACCCTGCGGCATCTGCTGCGCGGTCAAGGGCAAGAAGGGATTTTCCACGGCCTTTCCATGCCTCAACATCGTTTGGCGAGAGCTCTGCCAGACGCAGATAGGCCTCTGCCGCCTTTTCAAAGCGTTCCTGGGCAAAGCAGGTGTCTGCCGTCTGCTGCCAGAACACCGGATTGCTGGTTGGATGAAACGTCATCTTATCTCCGCTGGTTGTACTGATGCCAGATTCTGCATGCTCCCTCGTGGGAAACCATGCACGGTCCAACCGGCACACGCGGAGTACAGACCTTGCCGAAGAGCTTACAGTCGGTCGGATCTGCAATACCGCGGAGCACCTGATCACAGATACAGCCTGCCTTCTTGGTTACCTTCTCATAGACAAGGTCGAACTTCTTCTGGGCATCGTACTGCTCAAACTCCGGCTTCAGCATCAGACCGGAGTTCGGAATGACCGGGAAGCCTCTCCACTCGACATCGGTCGGAGTGAACACCTCATGCATCAGACGCTGGGCTTTGACATTTCCTTCGCGGGAAACAACTCTCGGATAGGCGTTTTCGACCTTTGCCTCTCCGTTTTCAATCTGCTCGGCAAGCATTAAGAGACCAAGGAGCACATCCTCCGGCTCAAATCCGGCAACAACCTGCGGGACCTTGAACTGCTCGTACTCATGGTATCCCATAACGGCACAGACGTGTCCCGGGAGAATGAAACCGTCAAGAGATGCTTCACCCTGTGCCATCAGCCACTCCATTGCCGGCGGGACTAAGCGGTGAGAGACAAGCACGCTGAAGTTCTCCGGCGGGGCAGTCATGAGGGTTGCAGCAACGGTTGGAACCGTCGTCTCAAAACCGACAGAGATGAAGACTACTTCACGGTCCGGATTCTCGCGGGCGATTTCGACCGCCTTGGTGATTCCCTGCACGATTCTAACGTCTCCGTCAACTTTTTCCAGCGAGCTCTTCGAGCCTGGAACGCGGAGTAAATCGCCGTAGGTGCAGACAATACATCCGCGCTCTGCAAGTTCCACTGCGGCGTCGATTTCTCCCTGCGGAGTAATACAGACAGGACAGCCCGGACCCATGACGATTTTCATCTGTTCGGGGAGGACAGAGCGGATTCCGTATTTTGCGATAGCTGCCTCGTGCGTTCCGCAGACATGCATTACGCGAATGTCACGGTCAACCACGCGGGCAAGGGTTTTTGCGATATCAGAGCCAAGCGTCATACGTATACTACTATAGGTGTTCGAACTTTATAAGACGTTAGACTTGAATCAGATAGGGGCGGTTATTTCTACTTCAAGAACCAACATATGAGAAATGAATACCGATACCTATATGGAAGAGTTCGACGAGGAGTTCGAGAATGATGACTACATCATTTTAGACTGCCCCGTCTGCGGAGAGGAGACTGACTTCGCAATTCTGAAAAACCCGCCGGAGGCAGTTGTGCAGTGCGTTGAATGCGGTCACACGATGCGCATCACCTTAAAGGAGCCGAAGTCCTGCATGGTCAAGGCCATCATCAGCCATGGAAGCGAGTCCATCCCGGCAAAGATTGAGCTGATTGAAGGTGAGATGATTCGTGTCGGTGATTTCCTGGTTGCAGAAGCAGGCGAGGAGACGTACAATGTCGAAGTCCTCTCTATCGAGGAGAACAACGCCCGCCGCGACAAGATGCCGGCAGAAAAAATCAGCACCCTCTGGACGAGACTCGTCGACCTTGTCATCATCAGCGCCTCGGTCAACAAGGGAGCCCGGACTATCCCGCTCTACGAGCAGGTTGACGGAGAGACCGAATACATGGTTGACTCGATAGCCACGATTGCTGGAAAGCAGTTCCGTGTGGTGAGAATTAAGCTCCGGAAGGGTAACATGCTGATGCGGAAAGGAAAGACCGCAAAGGCATACGAGATTAAGAGAATCTACGGCGAGAGATCGTAACCCGGCCTGGCGGGGCTAAGCCGCAGGCGCATGCCCCAGAGGTGTCGCGGGCATACAGGCGATTTACGGCGAGAGATCGTAAATCAATTTCATTCTTTTTTCCTCTATTCAAACCATTGAGTTAACCCTCTATTCCACAACAGCAAATATAGAAAGCATGTTAGTTTACGTCAACGGAAATTTTGTACCGGAAGATGAGGCAACCGTGTCGGTTTTCGACCACGGCTTCCTGTACGGTGACGGTGTTTTCGAGGGAATCCG
>JAGARL010000009.1 GCA_017622255.1 Methanocorpusculum sp. | reverse complement strand
GTGTGGTCTTTCCGGCATTCGGATTTCCGGCAAGGGCGACGGTGAGTTTCTTCTCGCTCATACCACCGTCACCTCAATACCTTCTGCTTCCTTCTTGCGTAATGCAAGACGGCAGCCTTTTACCTCGAGGACAATCGGATCCCCGAGAGGTGCTTCTCCGCATACGGTAACACGCGTACCGCATGTCATTCCAAGCTCAAGGAGACGGTGACGCAGATTGTCGCTGACTCCGTTGAACCTGGTAACCTGGACGGTCTGTCCGGGTTTTACATTCCGAAGAGACATACTCGTAGATTGCATGGAATCTATATTTTTTGTTCGGTTGTAATAAGCCGAATCCGAAAAAGTTTCGGAAGCGTTCGATTATCCGAAACTTTTTCGGTTTTAAAAACCATTTCCGAAAAATAGCGCAGGAAGGCATTTAATAGATGAAAGAAGCCCGATATGCAGAGGTTTCGGATTTTCCCAGAAAACCGAAACTTTTGCGGCTCTGGTTTATCACTACCGAACAACAGAATAGAGTTGGGAGGAGATAGAAAGAAAAAAGAAAACAACACCGCGGGATAAACTCTCCATAACAATAAAAATACACAACCTCACAAAAGTGAATTTGCATGTAAGGGGGAAACCCTTTCTTCTCATAACTGTTTTTTCAAAATCTTTCCAAACGCAGCGCTTAGTCCTGCAGAAGAGCGAGAACATATGAAGAGTCCGTCTGCTCGGCGTATCCTTCCAAGACCTGGAACCGGATTCCGGAACGCGTACCGGAAAGTGTTACGAACAGTCCCGGCTCCGGCAGATTGTCTCCAATCAGCACAAAAACCCCGTCCGCGTTTTCAAGCGTCAGGCCGATTGGCCGAAGAACCACCCGGCCGGAAAGTTCCGCCGGCTCTTCTTCTTCGGACAGCACCCGGATTACCGAGCCGTGACCAACCGAGAGTTCCAGCCCGGAAAAACGCGACGGCTTTGCAACGGCGTTGATAATCTCAACCGCGTCTCCTGGAAGAAGCAGTTTTTCTGCTTCATCCTTCCAGAGAGAAACAGCAAGTACATCGCCGTCCTCACCCTGGATTTTGATGTTTCGCACCTTTGACTCAGTGTTTCTCCGGTTGATGAAAGTACGAACCTCGGATACCGAAACAACCGTTCCGGTAACAACCGGACACTGCCCTTCCTCCACATCTCCTGCATCGATAGTCAAAACCGGAACGTGCGTCGGATGCGGAGTAACGACAGCAGTATCCAGCGCCTGATACTCCACAATTCCGTCATCCTCTTTGCGGGAGACGCCGGAAATAGAGACCGTTGTTCCCACATCCACATCAGAGAAGTTCTCCGGAGACCAGGTGGAAAGGCGGGTTGTTCCGCTCTCGTCGCCTACCAGATACTCCTGCAGATAGGAAATCGTTCCGTTGCGGCGCTCGATTTCCCGGACCGGGGAGATATGGAGAACCGTTACCACAAACGGATTTACAAGAACTTCGGATGTCGGCGGTTTTTTGGTTTCCACAATCTCCACCGAGCTTTCCCGAAGTGCAACAAACGAGACCTCCTTTTTGCCGAACCGGGGCTTAGCAATAACCTCCACCACCGAATCGACCGCAAGCTCAGAGACCGCGGCCGCCTGTTCATCCCAGAGCGTGGTCTTCGTGGTTCCGGTAGGGTCTCCTAAAACAAGAGACGCAACAAGCCCCGGCGTTGATTCACCCTCACGGGTAAATTCCCGCGGCCCTTCGATGGATAAGATTTTTCCAAAAAAAGAAACGACGGCGGCAGTCGCTTTCGGAATATCGCCGATTTTTACATGACTGCGCCCGAAGTCTTCCACCACCAGCATGGCGGCAGTAATTTCATCCACAATACCGCCGAGTGACTCGGCCTTCTCTTCCACACGCTGTTCGAACTCCTCTCTCGTCAGCAGATCAGATACCAGCGCGTAATGCATCATTTATTTTCTGTGCCAGGAAGGAATCATAACCGTTCTGACAATGTCAGCGTAGGTCTCCGCACGGCGCATGAGTTCTGCCTGTCCGTCGCGGACAAGAATCTCTGCACAGCGCGGGTGGGAGTTGTACTGGGAAGACATTGCATATCCGTATGCACCGGCATCAAGGACGGCGATAATATCTCCGGCAACAACCGTCGGGAGCTTGCGGTCTGCGGCTAAGATATCTCCGGTCTCACAGATTGGACCGGTAACCGTATAGACACCGGTATCTTCATCTTCAGCCTTGTTTGCGACCATGACCTCATGCCAGGAGTCATACATGGCAGGTCTGATTAAGAGGTTGAATCCGGCATCCACATTGACAAAGGTCTTGTGGACCTTCTTGACGGAGTTGACCTTCGTTAAGAGAACCGTGGACTCGCCAACCATCCAGCGTCCCGGCTCAACCCAGAATGCCGGGCTGATGCCGTTTTCCTCGCAGGCGGCAACAAAGACCGGCATAACGGCTGCGGCATACTCTTCCGGCGTTGGTGCGGCATCCTTTTCCTCTCCGCGGTGGTACGGAATGCCAAGACCTCCGCCGAAGTCCACAAACTCTAACTTGACGCCGAGCTTCGTGATTTCAGCGGCCACTTTCATGATGACACCGCAGGCAATGCCGAACGGCTCGACCTCTAAAATCTGGGAACCGATGTGGCAGTGCATACCGACCGGCTCAACAAACTCCATAGAGAGCGCTTCGCGGTAGGCATCCAAAATCATCTCTGCCGGAATACCGAACTTACTGTTCTTGATTCCGGTGGCAATCTTCGGGTGGGTCGGGACATCAATTTCCGGGTTGCAGCGGAAGCCGATTTTCACCGTCTTCTGCATCTCGCGGGTGATGAGGTCAATCTGGCGGAGCTCATCGACCGAGTCCACAGAGATTTTAATGCCTTTCTCAATAGCGGTGCGAAGGGCTGCTTCGGTCTTGGAGCTTCCATTGAAGAGGAGCTTTTCTGCCGGCATGCCGGAGTCAAGGGCTGCCTGCATCTCGCCAAGGGAGAAGACATCAGCGCCTGCGCCTTCCGCGGCTAAGGTCTGCATGATAACCGGGTTCTCGTTTGCCTTTGCGGCGTAGAGAAGCTGGACCTTATCGGTGTACTGCTTTAAGGCTGCTTCATAGCGGCGGAAGTTTTCCACGATGTGGAGTTCGTCTGTTACATAGAGCGGAGTACCGAACTTCTCGGCAAGCTCAACACAGTCTGCGCCGCCGCAGAAGAGGTGTCCGTCCTTGACGGAAAGGGAGGAAGGAAGAGAGAGATTCATCTCAGTTTCCCCGGATTCCGCATGCCTTCATGCGCTCGATTGCCTCGTTGATGCGGTCAACGGTTCTGGTGATAGCGAAGCGGACGTAGCCTTCACCGTTCGGACCGAATCCGTTTCCAGGCGTTACGACAATTCCTGCTTCGTTAATCATCTTCTCGGTAAATGCCGCGGAGTCATCGACCTTCATCCAGACATAGAAGGTGGCTTTCGGAACAAAGACATTGAATCCGAGAGAGCGCAGACCGGAAACGAGTGCGTCGCGGCGCTCCTGATAGACTGCACAGGCGTTTTTAACACAGTCCTGCGGGCCGGTTAAGGCGGTGATGGCTGCTTTCTGAACTGCATCGAAGACACCGGAGTCAATGTTGGTCTTGACGCGGCCGAATGCGGAGATTAAGTCCTTGTTACCGCAGGCCATACCGATACGCCATCCGGTCATGTTGTAGGTCTTGGATAAGGAGTGACACTCAATACCTACATCCATAGCGCCGGAAGCCTGGAGGAAGGACGGAGCAACGTATCCGTCGTAGGAGATTTCAGAGTATGCATTGTCGTGGACAACGATGATATCATTATTCTTGGCAAACTCCACCGTCTCGTCGAAGAACTTCATCGGGGCAACTGCGCCGGTCGGGTTGTTCGGGTATCCGATAAACATCAGTTTTGCATCGCGGACAACGTCTTTCGGGATGGCATCATAATCCGGAAGGAAGTTGTTCTCCTCTAAAAGCGGCATTAAGTGGCACTTTCCTTCGGCAAAGAG
>JAGARL010000095.1 GCA_017622255.1 Methanocorpusculum sp. | reverse complement strand
GCGTTAAAGGGGGCAAGAAACCATATTCTCGCAGAAAAACCAAAACTCGCAATCTGCGTCTACCACAAACCAGATGATTTATGGGAGATTCCAGAATACATCCTTTCATTAAATCCTAAATATAAACTTTACTTACGTCAATACATGTTTGGAAATGGTGAAAACCCCTGGGAAACAGTACTCTACGCAGTTTGAACTACAAATAATTTCCATTCCTTTTTTTCAAAGATTTTCCAACACCTCTGCAAACTATAATCTATCCTGACGTCCAATACATAAGAGATTTTATGCGCATACCAATAAAAGAAGTCACCCCGGAAATCGGCACTGCACACGTTGCAGGCTGGGTTCACGAAGAAAGAGACTTAGGCGGTCTCACCTTCTTACTTGTCCGTGACAGAACAGGCATCCTTCAGGTCACCATCCCGAAGAAGAAGGTCTCTGCAGAAGTCCTTGCCGCATTAAAGGAAGTATCCCGCGAGTCCGTCGTCGAGTGCGTCGGTGTTGTAAAAGCAACCGAAAAAGCCCCGGGAGGACGAGAACTTGTCCCGGAGACCTTAACGGTTCTCTCCCGTGCAGCAACTCCGCTTCCGCTTGACGTCTCCGAAAAAGTCCCGGCAGACTTAGACACCCGCCTTGACAACAGATACCTTGACTTAAGAAAGCCGAGAGTAAACGCCATCTTCCAGATCAGAAGCGCAGTTCTTCGCGCAATCAGCGAATACCTCTGGGACCACGGATTCACCCAGGCACAGACCCCGAAGATTGTCGCAGCAGCAACCGAAGGCGGAACCGAGCTCTTCCCGCTCGCATACTTCGACAAAGAGGCATTCTTAAACCAGTCCCCGCAGCTCTACAAACAGATGCTCATGAGCGCAGGATTCGACCGCGTCTTTGAAATCGGTGCAATCTTCCGTGCAGAAGAACACAACACCGTCCGCCACTTAAACGAAGCAACCTCGATTGATATCGAAATGTCCTTCGCAGACCAGGAAGACGCCATGTCTGTTCTCGAAAACGTCGTTGCATACGCATACCAGTACGTCAAAGACCACTGCGCAGATGCACTCGCAACCCTGGGAATCGAAGACTTCCAGGTTCCAGCCGTTCCGTTCCCGAGAATCACCTACGAAGAGGCTATCGCCATCTCCACCGAAGGCGGAGAACCGCTCGTCTTCGGCGACGACTTATCCTCTGCAGCAGAAAGAATCATCGGAGAAAAGATGGGTACCATGTACTTCATCACCGAGTGGCCTTCCTCTACCAGACCATTCTACACCATGCCGTTCTTAGACAGACCGGAAGTCTGCCGCGCATTCGACATGATGCACCCAAGAATGGAACTCTCCTCCGGTGCACAGAGATGCCACATCTACGACCTGCTTGTCCAGCAGATTAAGGAGAAGGGATTAAACGTTGACGCATTCGACTTCTACTTAAACCCGTTCAAATACGGTATGCCGCCGCATGCAGGCTGGGGTCTTGGAACTGAGCGTCTTATCATGACCATGCTCGGTCTCCAGAATATCAGAGAGGGTGTTCTCTTCCCGCGTGACCGCCACAGAGTCAGCCCATAACCCCACCTTTTTTTATGACCGACGTAACAAAACTCATCCCCGGCATCCTGTTCTTCTGTGCCGCAGTCTTTTTCGGAATCGCCGCGGCATACCAGACGGAAAGCCAGCCGATGACGATGTTTTTCCTCGCCTGCATCTTAACGCTTATCTCAAGCGGCGGGTTTGTCATCTCGTTTCTGAAGAGACACTAAAAAAGAGGATAAATTATTTTTTCATTTCCCTGATGATTTCTTCTATCCGCAGTTTCAGCGGCGGAACATCATCAACCGCAAAATTCCAGACCTGACGAAGGTTCACTTTTGGATAATTGTGAATCAGAACATCACGAAATCCTGCAAGCTCCTTCCACGCAACATCCGGATAGCGGAGACGGAAATCCTCCGGAATATATTTTGCCGCTTCTCCGATGACTTCAAAAAACCGGATAACCGCGGCACTCCATGCAACATGCGATAAGAAGACCTCAAACGTCATCCCGTCCACCACGGACAAAATATTTTCCGTCTGTTCCTGAATGTCTTCAAGGCGGGCGAGAATCTCAGAAGACATCAGGCAGTTTCTCCCAGAAGAACGGAATCCTGCAGAGCATAGGATAAGAAACGCTCACCGCTCCACTCTTCTGACACCAAATCCACTTTCCTTCCGAAAAGAGCGGTCAGATATTCATGCAGTGCAAAAGTATTGTGGTACGTATCATACTCCGGCTGGAAAATATAGAGCAAATCAATGTCACTGGTCTCTGTATCCTCTCCGCGTGATACCGAGCCGAAAAGCCTGAGCTGCACCAGACCAAACCTCTGCTGAAGATACGGGAACTCGCGCCTGAGTGTCTCAAGGATTTCCTGCTTTGCTGACATGTCTTTGTATTTATATGCGGCAGGAGGTCATAAATAGATTCCTCAGACCGCAGGCGCCATCAGCAGAATCTGCTCTTTGCAGATTTCCGCCTTCAGCACCGTTCCGACAGCCGCAGGCTCTCCGTCTGTGTGCATTGCAAGCGGCTCTTTTGCCCTGATTTCAGCCTTCCTGCACCGGAAAATATGAACGCCCGAAAACCCGGTATGCTTTCCGAAAAATGCTGTCGGGAGAATGAAAAACACCTTCAGAAGCGGAATATCTGCTGCAACCAGCACATCAAGCATGCCGTCATCAGTCTTCGCTTCCGGACAGAAGAAGAATCCGCCGCCTTCATACGGATGATTCATACATGCCGCAAAGTACACGTTTGAGAAATGCCGCGGCTCTCCGTCATCCAGGATAACCTCGGCATCAACCCGCGAATCCAGAAACAGCCGCTTTAGAGCGACTCCGGTATAGATGAGATTGCCTAAATGAATGCGGTTTAAGAATGCCTTGAACGGAGATTTCTCCACAAAATGACAGACCGATGCGTCAAACCCGATTCCGGAAGATACCGCAAACTTCCGCGGGACGGAATCAAGCTTGGCACAGCCGATATCAAGCGGCACCAGACGTCCCGGATTGAGCACAGTTTCCAGAGCCGCAAGCGGTTTGGTTGGGAGATTCAGCGCCCGCGTAAAATCATTGCCCGAACCTGTCGGGATATAGCCAAGCGTTATCTTGCTTACATCGGCAATACCGTTTACCACCTCGTTTATTGTACCGTCGCCGCCGAGAACGATTAACGTATGCCGTCTCTTATCTGCGGTAAACCGCCGGACAGTCTCGGTCGCTCCGCACTCCGGGGTGGTAAAAAGAACCCGGTATGCAACTCTCCGGCGCTTCAGCTCCGGCTCGATGATATTCCAGACCTTTTCTCCGCTCCCGGATGACGACTGCGGGTTTACGAGAAATGTGTATTTTGTGATGGCGCACCAGTCCTTAGTTATCTTAACAAACGACGGCAGAGTAATTAAATACAATGGATTGACTGGTCTGGAAGGACTATCCCTAATCACTCCCCCTTCTTCGCGAGTATCTCCCGCTCCGCAAACAGGTACTCCTGCGCATACCCTGCATACCTTCCGAAATGCTCCCTCGCATACCCTGCCGCCTTCTCATACGAGAGCTTCTTCTCAGAGCCAAGATACCGCGTCCTGAAAATCCGCTCCATCCAGACATCAATCGGGACCGCTTCATACTTTTCAAACGCAAACAGCAGAACGCAGTCCGCAACCTTCTGCCCGACACCCGAAAGCGATGTCAACTCACGCTTTGCATCCGCATAACTCATCGAAAAGATATCCGCCGCCCACTGCGGATTCTCCGCGGCATATGCCGCCGCCCCGCAGATGTACTTATCACGATATCCCACCTTGCAGAGCCGGACATTTTCCGGAGACTCGCAGGCCAAATCCTCCGGATTCGGGAAGGTGTAAAATGTCATCCCGTCAGATTTCAGCTCACGCCCATACGTCTTTGCCAGATTTTCCACCCGCAGCTGAATGCCCGGAATGTTTGCGCACGTTGCGCAGATGTAGGAAATCAGGCACTCAAACGGCGGCTGACGG
>JAGARL010000094.1 GCA_017622255.1 Methanocorpusculum sp. | reverse complement strand
GCAGTATCCACCATCAGATACTTTTCCGCAGGATTGGCAAGCGCAGAAGACGTCATCTGGGTTACTGTATAGAAGCCGCCGGTCACAATAATATCTGCATCATATTCATGAATCAGACTATCCGTTGCTCCCCAGACCTTCTCCACCGAATCCTCGATATGGGATTCCGTGACAACGCCTTTTTCCTTGCCTAACAGATAGACGCCTTCGGCAATCTGGAGAGTGAACGGATCAAAACCGCTTTCAAGCTCCATCACAAGACCTACCCGATAGTCCTCCTCTTTTTCGGCAAACAGCGTGTCCGCAGTAAAAATATAGCCGACAAAACATGCCGTGAAAATGACAGCCAGAATTCCCAGAAGAGTAAGCGGTTTCATACCTGCAATTATATTTATCTGCTGAATACAAATATCTATTTCATATGAACGAGAGCAGGCTTTCCCGCTTCCGCAAATGGTTTGCCAACACCTTTGTCTTCTTCGGGCCGGGCCTTCTTCTGGCTATTACCGCCGCCGGAGAAGCAGGAATCACCGAGGCAATCGAAATCGGAGCACACTACGGCCTTGCTCTTCTCTGGGTTGTCATCATAACCCTGCTCTTCAAATATGCGTTCACAAACGGTATTGCCCGTTATACTTTGGCAACAGGACATACCATCTTCGATGCGCTGGGAAAACTGCCCGGACCGAAAAACTGGGGTCCGATATTAGTCATCGTCTCCTATATGTTAGAGATGTTTGCCGTCGGCGCAATGATTCTCTTTGCGGCAACCTTCCTTGACTATCTTCTGCCCGGCGTATTTTCCATATTCCTGCTCTCAATAACCCTGCTGATTGCAGCGCTCGCACTCCTTCGCACCCACATCTACCACCATTTCGAGCAGATTATGGCGGTGATTGTCATTGTCATGGGAATCTCCCTGATTCTGGTTCTCACCTCCTTCCCGTTCACGCCGGACATGATTCTCTCCGGCATCGTGCCGAACATCCCGGCAGGCTCGGAGACCGCAATTCTTGCAATCTTAGGTGTTGTCGGTTCCGGTCTGAACTTAATGCTCTACTCGGTCTGGCTGAAGGAAAAGACCGACAAAACCGAGCTTGCAGACGGCACCTGCTATGTGAAAAATGAAGCATTCTTCAAGCGGTTCATCAAAAGCGTCAATGCCGACATCGCGATTGGTTTCGCGATTGTGATGCTTATCACCTTCGGCTTTATGTGTCTCGGCTATGCCGGATTTGCCGTTTCGTTCATGCCGCACGGCGCAGAGCTGAATCTGAACATCCTGATTACGCAGGTTCTCTATCTGTTCAGTTCCATTCCCTACGGCACCTATGTCTTCCTGCTCTTCGTGGCAATTATCTTCTTCGGTTCTGTCGTTATCGGAATTGACGCCAGAGCCAAGGCACTGACGCGGGTTATTGTTTCGATGCGGGAAGATGCCGGAAAGACGGTAGTCCGCGAGAGCAGAGTCTATCAGTTCTTCATCTGGGTGTTTGTCGGCATTCTGATTCTCTCGATTCTCATCAACAATCCGATGGGAACAATCAGACTCAGTGCGGTTATCTGTGCTCTTCTCTTTGGTGTCTTCGGATTCATTCTGCTGTACTTAAACTCCCGTCTTCCGGAGTATGCCAGAGCGAGCAGACTCTGGATGCTGGTGATTGCGGTCGGCAGTATCCTTTCCGCATATGTAGCCCTCTTAATCGAAGGTTCCTTCCTTGAGTTCGGACTGCCGCTGTTTGAGAATGTCTTGGTCTGTACGGTAGTGTTCTATATCTTCTGCCGGACAAAGACGTTCCAGCGGATGGCAGACGGAACAGCAAACATTGTGGATAAGTTCTGGGTTGTCTTTATCTTCGGATTGATTTCGGTGTACGGAACGTACAGCGGTATCATGATTGCCGGAGAGTACGGCGGCTACATCTTAAACTTCCGCGATTTAGGCGCCATGATTGCAGGTGTTCTCGGAGGTCCTGTTGTCGGATTCTTTGCGGCACTGATTGGCGGTGTGTATCGTCTGACAGTGGGCGGAGTCACAGCAGTTCCCTGTTTCCTTGCAACCCTTGCGGCAGGAGTGCTTGCGGGAATTGCAATCCGCATCTGGAAGGGAAAGCTTACCATGCGGCGGGGCGCAACGCTTGCGGCTGTTGTTGAACTGCTCCACCTGCTTCTTATCTTCCCGATTTACGCGCTTGTGACCGGGGTGATGGGACTTTCGATGATTCAGGATGTAATCCTGACAACCGCACTTCCAATGACAATTGTAAACGCCGCGGGCATGATAATCTTCGCCCACTTTGCGCAGAAGTATCCGCTTCTGCAGGGCGGGTTGAAGCGGATGACGTTCAGCAGTCTGCGCGAAGAGATTCGGGCACTCATTCACCCGCTGACGG
>JAGARL010000093.1 GCA_017622255.1 Methanocorpusculum sp. | reverse complement strand
GCGGTAAGAACTTAACCGATGTCAAGAAGGGACTTGATGTATTAGAGGCAAGCATCAAGGACGTTCTTGCAGAACAGAAATAATACTCTACAACTTTTTTTATCCGGTTTTAAACCATTGCTGTATCTTAAAAGAGTAAACATTTTTCCCCTTCTACAGCATATGATAACGCATGTGCAACGTTAAAGGAACCAAGACCGAGAAGAACCTGATGGAAGCCTTTGCCGGTGAATCTCAGGCAAGAAACAAGTATGACTACTTCGCATCCAAAGCAAAGAAGGAAGGATACAACCAGATTGGCGACTTCTTCGCAGAGACCGCATTAAACGAGAAAGAACACGCAAAACTCTGGTTCAAAGTCCTTTGCGGAGGAGAAATTCCGTCAACTGCAGAAAATCTCCTTGCAGCAGCAGAAGGCGAAAACTATGAGTGGGTTGAGATGTATGCACAGTTTGCAAAGGATGCCGCAGAGGAAGGATTCGAGCGCCTCGCATTCCTCTTCGCAGAAGTTGCAAAGATTGAGAAATCCCACGAAGAACGCTACAGAAAGCTCCTTGCAAACCTCGAAGAGGGCAAAGTCTTCGCACGCGAAGAAGCAAAGCCGTGGGTCTGCGGAAACTGCGGACACATCCACTACGGAGAAGCAGCACCGGAACAGTGTCCGGTCTGTGCCCACCCGAAAGCATACTTCTTCCTCGAGAAGGAGAACTTCTAAATCCCAATCAGCAGAGCTCACCCTCTGCCGTACTTTTTTCCCGAAAAGTTCCCAAAGGCGAACACTTAACCATAGAGAAACCAGATATATTACCGTATCTATGAAATATCTGTTAATCTTAGCTGACGGCGCAGCAGATGAACCGCTTGCGGAGTTAGGAGGAAAGACTCCGCTGGAAGTCGCAAAGAAGCCGAACATGGATAAGATTGCCAAAAACGGCAGATGCGGCATGTTAAAGACCGTCGAGGAATGCATGACTCCGGGCTCTGACGTTGCCAACATGTCAATTCTCGGCTACGACCCGGAAAAATATTACACCGGACGCGGGGCTCTTGAAGCACTCAGCATGGGAGTTCCGTTCGGCGAGGATGACATGGCATACCGCTGCAACTTAGTCACCATCGAAAACGGCAAAATGAAGGACTTTGCCGCAGGACACATCACCAGCGAAGAAGGAGCAGAACTCTTCAAGTCCCTGCAGGAGAAGGTTACCGGCGTTACCTTCTACCCGGGAGTCTCCTACCGCAATGTTATGATGTTCCCCGGAGGCAAGGGGGCAGAGACCTACCCGCCGCATGATATCGTCGACGAAGTCGTGGACAACTACATGCCGAACGGACCGGATGCAGAAACGCTCATGAAACTCATGGTCCGGGCAGCGGATGTCTTCGAAAACCACCCGGTAAACATCGCAAGAAAAGCCGCCGGAAAGAACCCGGCAACCACCATCTGGCCGTGGAGCGCCGGAAAGAAGCCTGCCATGCCGAAGTTCTGCGATATGTTTGGAAAGCAGGGCGCAATGATTTCCGCAGTCGATCTGCTCTTCGGCATTGCCGCCTGCTGCGGTATGGAAATCGTCAAAGTCGAGGGAGCAACCGGATATCTGGATACCAACTACATGGGCAAGGCAAAAGCCGCCGTTGAAGCCTTACAGGGCGGAGCAGACTTTGTCTACATGCATGTCGAGGCAACAGATGAGGCAGGACACTTAGGCAGTATTGAAGAGAAGATTAAAGCAATCGAGCGTCTGGATGAAGCAGTCGGATACATTCTCGAGAACTTCGACGGATGCGTCATGCTGATGCCTGACCACCCGACGCCAATTGCCAAGAAGACGCACACCCACGATGCAGTGCCGTTTGTCGTGATGGGCAAAGACGAAGCTGATGCCGTCTCCGTCTACACGGAAAAGGATGTCCGCGAGAACGGCGCCTACGGTCTCATCAAAGCAACCGACCTTCTCCCCATGGTGTTTGGCGAGTGAGTTTCAAAGAAGCCGCGGCTGAAATTATCCGCGAGATGACAAAGGACGCGGACTGGATTCGTGAGCCGCTTGTCGGCTTTGCAGATGTTTCGTCTCCAAAGATTCGCGAACTGAAAGCGTCTGTTGCAAAAGACCACCTCCTGCCGGAGGATGTGCTGCCGGAAGCAACGATTATCCTCTCCTATTTTTTACCGTTTACCAGAGAGGCAGGCGACTGCAACAAAGAAGGAGACTTTCCTTCCCAGCGCTGGGCGGATTTGTATAACGCAACGAATGCACTGATTGCAGAAATCAATGACGCCTTAGTCTCCCGCCTGCAGGAAGCAGGAATTGCGGCGGCGGTTCCTGCCGGCGGCTTTGATACAGAACTGCTGATGAGCAGATGGTCGCAGCGGCATATCGCCGAGGCCGCAGGTCTTGGAACCTTCGGGCTGAACAATATGCTTATCACCCGCGTTGGCAGTATGGGACGCTACGGCTCTGTAGTTACCGCACTCAAAGAGCCGGCAGATTTGCCGGAGACAACTGAGCGCTGTCTGGCAAAGGCAGGCGGGAAATGCCGCGTGTGCATAGAGCGCTGTCCAACCGGAGCTTTGACAGAAGACGGTTTTAACCGGAAGGCCTGTTATGTCATCTGCAAAAAAGCAGAGGAAGAACTGGGAGCTGATGTCTGCGGGAAATGTGCGGTCGCGGTTCCGTGTGCGGTGATTGCAGAAAAACACTAATTGAGGATTTCTAACAACCTCACTATTTCAAAAATAACTATCATCTTCCTCGTGTGGACAGAAGATATTTCCACCGCGAGCCGCTCCGCGGTGGATATATCCTCTTGACGTTAAGAAGCGGGACAGAACCATATCCTAAATATTGGATGTGGGGGTGTGGTCTTTTTGAAAAATGAGGTTGTTAGAAAAAGACTAGTTTTCAGCGATGCGGGGGAAGAGAATCTTTCCCTGGTTCCATTCATCCGGCCGCCTGCAACACAGACTTTATCCGCCTTTGGAATCAATATGTAAGTTATGCAGGCATCCCCCGATATCTGGATAGAAAAATACCGTCCAAAGACCTTAGATGAAGTCTCCGGACAAAAGGAAATTGTCGAGCGGTTAAAGACGTATGCCGCCGCAAAAAGCTTACCGCATCTCTTATTCACCGGAACCGCCGGTATTGGAAAGACCACCTGTGCGGTAGCCTTAGCCCGCGAGCTTTTCGGTGACACCTGGAGCATGAACTTCCGCGAGTTAAACGCTTCCGACGAACGCGGAATTGATGTGGTCAGAACCCAGATTAAGCAGTTTGCAAGAACCTCTCCTCTCGGTGATGCCGAGTTTAAGGTTCTCTTCCTTGACGAAGCGGATGCGCTGACCAATGATGCCCAGGCAGCCCTTCGCCGTACCATGGAAAACTATGCAGAGACCTGCCGCTTCATTCTCTCCTGCAACTACTCATCAAAAATCATCGACCCAATCCAGAGCCGCTGTGCCATCTACCGCTTCCGCCCCTTAACCGAAGAGGCAGTTCGCGAAGAGATGGACAGAATCGCCAAAGCAGAAGGTCTGGTGATTGAAGAGGATGCCTATCAGGCAATCACCTATGTTGCCCAAGGAGATATGCGAAAAGCAATCAATGCACTGCAGGGCGCAGCCATCGTCGCGGATTCCGTGACTGCCCAGAACGTCTATGCGGTAACGTCCACCGCAAAGCCGGAGGAGATTGCACTTCTTGTTTCCCTCTGCAAGGAAGGAGACTTCGAGACGTCCGAGCGGATGCTGCACATGCTGATGTACGACAAAGGAATCGCCCCGAACGAGCTGTTAAACCAGCTTTACCGTGCGGTTTCCTCCTCTACAGAGCTTGACCGCAATGTGAAAACAGATTTAATCGATGCCATCGGGGAAACGGATTTCCGCTTAAGCGAAGGAGCCAACGCGGACATTCAGATGGATGCCTTAATTGCAAAGTTCATCAAGATTGTGATGGAATAAGAGCTGGTTTTTTTTCCAACCAGACAATCCTTTTTTTATTAAAACATACTTGGAGAAAAAAGAATGGGTGTGTATTTTGAAACGGGAAACTTATACTCTCTCCCCGCACTCCGGGCAGAACTTTGCCCCGGCGGCTAACTCCGCACCGCACTTTGCACAGACAGAAGCACCCATCTTCTTCCCGCATTCCGGACAGAACTTTGCGCCTGCCGGAACCGCTGCGCCGCACTCCGGACAGAACGAACCGGATGCCTGCTTCTCACCGCATCCCGGGCAGAACTTTGCTCCCTCCGGAACGGCAGTTCCGCACTTTGCGCAAGGCCTGGCAGGAGCTGCTGCCTGCGGCTGAGTCTGACCGAACGGGGCAGGGGCACCTCCCATGCCGCCCATTCCCTGCATCATCATATTGCCCATGCCGATACCGGCCCCCATGCCGGCACCCATCATCGCAAAACCTGCTCCCTCTCCCCCCTCAGCAGCCCCGACACCGATATTCTCAATTGCCTTTCCGGACTGGTACTGCATATAATTCACGCCAAGGGCAGACATTGCACCGCGCTTGTTAATCGCCTCCTGAACCTCGTCGGGCATACTGATGGTAAGACCGGCAAACTTCATAATCTTGAGACCATAACTTTCCGTCTCCGCGGTCAGTTTGGCAAGCGACATCTGCTCAATCTCCTGCAGATAGGCAGGCATATCCAGAACACCCATCTGCTTTTTGGCCTTCAGCTCGCCTAAGATGTCGTTTAAGACCATCACAATCTGACCTTTCAGCCACTCGACGACCTCTTCTGACTTCGTCAGGCCCTTCGTTCCGACAAACTGCGTAATTAACAGCATCGGGTCAGACACCTTATAGGCAAACTGACCAAACATCCGAATCTGTACCACGCCGAAATCGGAATCCCGGAACGCCAGCGGCTGGGCAGTACCGAACTTATCGCGGAACTCGCGTCTCTGTGCCCAGTAGAACTCGCCGATCTGGACGTTACCCATGGTAGCGCCAATGATATCCTTTAAAATCGGGATATTCTGCGTCGTCAGTGCATACCTATCCGGACGGTCAAAGACCGCAAGCGCCTTTCCGTCGCGGAAGAAGATACCGTACTCATCCTCGCGGACAAGCACGTTATCGTTTAAGATAATGTTTCGCGGAAGCCGCCAGATGAGATTGTCTCCTTTATAATCCTCAACCCAGTAGAAACCGGCGCGTGCATCAGCTCCTTCTATGTCCGAACCGGAGCCGATTTTCTCATTTACCTTCGAAAATAATCCCATTTATGCCACCTCAATTCCTGCAACAGTCTCCATTCTCCGGTCAAAGACCGCGGAGAACTCGGAAATTGCTCCTTTCAGCTGGAAAAGAACCGTCTTTACCTGCGGCATGTCTCCTGCCTCGGCAAGGCCTCTTGCCTCCTTTGCCTGCAGGGCAAGGGCGTTTACCGTCTCAAAGAGCGCTAAATCATACTCATAGAGCTTGTTTAACTCATCCTCGCGGATTTTTACTGCCGCAGAAATACCCGAGTATCCCTGCTCGGCATGACGCATCGATGCTTCCAGCGTCTTTGCCTTCGACAAAACGCCTGCAACATCATTCATCAAATCCAGCTCAAGCGCATTTGCCAGCGCCTCGCGGACCATCTCAAGCGGAATCAGCACAGACGTCTTAAAGTTGTCTGCCACCTGATTTCTCAGCATCGAATCGGCAATGCGTAAATCTTCTTTCTTGCGGTATCCGGAATATCCGGGGAGGAAAATCTGAATCTTCTTCAGAATGCCTCTGTCCTCTTCAACACTTTTACGTAAATCTGTCATAGTAACCTCATTTCTTCAGCACGATTGAGATAATCGAGCCGACTGCAATAATCACAAGGGCAATGCCAATCCAGAACCAGGCGCCGAAATCCGGCAGGAAACTGCCAAGCCAGGTCTTTACGATGAGGAACAGACCGGCAATAATCATGAAAAGGGAAAAGCCGACCGGCCCCTTTTCGCCGACGAAAAGCTGGATGAACAAAGACGCAAGGCCGAATCCCATCAGGAAGATGCCGGCGCCTTCAATGAATCCGAACGCAGGAACAAGCGTTGTTGCAATCACGGAAATTCCCAGAATCAGCACAGCGGCTGCCCAGAGAAGCGGTGTTTTTTTCTCAGATGTAAGCATTTCAGACTCCTAACTGATATCCTGATGATTTCTTGTACGCGGGAAGATAAAGTACTTTGGTCGATTTTACCCGGAAATCATAGTCCAGTTCCTGCAAAGTTCCGGGAATCTCCGTTTCATAGCGGAGGAAGATAAACTCCGCATTGTTTACGGCAGTCTCTTTATCCATCGTCATCACCATCCGTTCCCCGTTCTTAAACTCCGGAATCAGCGTCAGCTCCGGCTGGTTTATGGTCAGTTCCATATTCCAGACGCGGGAATTCTCCTCCGGCACGGCGTCTGCCGCACAGATATAGAAGGTCTGCATTCCCCGCATCCGGTCCTTTCCGGAAATCTTGCGGGAGATTCCCCCGCCGGATATCTTCTCATGAGACACGGCGACATCCGCTTCAACCACCCAGAACGGAATATAGACGGCAGGGTCAATGCTTTCCGTCTTCGGGGCGGCAATCGAGAAGTCCACCGGACAGGTTCTGCCCTCGGCAAAGAGACTGAGCGTCCCGCAGTGACTGCAAATCAGCATGCGGTCCCGCTCCTTGGACTTCAGCGGTGCCCCGCATGCCGAACATTTGAGCTGCTGTAATATCAGTGACATTTTTCAGTTGAACATATCATAGGTGTTTTCGAAGTTCGTTTCCACATTCAGCTGTTTTCTTCCGCGTTTGAGACCTTTTCCTTTCACGGCTCCTTCCAGGATTTCATCACCGTAGCGGAAGCGGTTGTAGGCAAAGGCGATAATGCCTGCCGCAGCAATCAGACCAAAGGCGAAGAGAATGGCAATGGCTTCCAGTGCCCCAAGAGCAAAGCCGAAGAAGATAAACGCGGCAAGAACGGCGCCGGCAAGCGTTCCGCCGAGGGCTGCTGCCGTACTCTGGCTTCCGGCACTGCCCGGCGCTCTGCCGGAAACAACCTGTGCAGTGATGCCGTCTAAGACCGCAAAGTATGCCCGGTCCTGATAGGTGTAGCGGAGAATCCAGAACGGATAGTACACCAGACTAAATGCCTTCTCAAAGAAGAAGGATTTGGCGAAATGGACCTCATCCATGGAGCGTTTACCGTCAGCGACCGCCATTCTCCGGATTTCCTCCGAGCCGGTCTGGTAGGCATCGTCGCGGGATTCGGTAACGCCGAAGGTGACAACCGCTTCGTCATCGAATTGTACTGCGGCCGCATGTTCCGGGATGCGGACAGCGGTAATTCCCAAATCT
>JAGARL010000092.1 GCA_017622255.1 Methanocorpusculum sp. | reverse complement strand
GGTCTCCTGCGCATCCTTGGTAAACAGCAGGGATACGTCGTAATCCGCGGCGATGGACGCCAGGGTGTTGCGGATGGCATTCGGATGGATGTTTCGCAGGTCGTAGAGGTCTGCGATACTGCCGCCTTCGACAATCATCACTGGACGGATGGCTGACTCCGCAAGCGCTTTTACCTGTCCGAAGAGGTCGCGGTCGACTAAGGTGTCCACAAAGTCCTGGATGGTCTTTCGCTCGATTAAGACTCTGCCTGCCGCGTAGTCTCCTGCCGGCAGGTGTTCGAGGCTGATTTTTGCCCCGAGGTTGCTTAAGTGCTCCGGGACTTTGGCCTGCATCTCGCGGTTGTCGATGATAACTGCCGGGTGTTCCTCGTCGTCCTCCTCTTCGGGTTTGGCAAGCACGAGGTCTGCTAACGTCTGCTGACCGGAAACGCCGTAGGAGGCGTCTCCTGCGGCAGGGACGGTGAACTGCCGGGCGGGAACTTTTCCGCTGCGCATTGCAGATACGCCTTTGAGCATCTGCTTTTCCTTGGCATTGGATACCCAGCGGAAGGTTTCATCCGCCGTGCCTTTGGTGATTAAGACGATGACCTTTCCGGAGGTGTTTCTGCCGGTCCGCCCTTTCCGCTGAATACTGCGGACCTCGGACGGGACGGATTCGTAGAAGACCACGAGGTCGGTTGCCGGGATGTCGAGGCCTTCCTCGCCCACAGAGGTTGCAACAAGTACTGCGTACTCGCCTTCGCGGAACTGCCGGATTGCTTCAATCTGCTGTTTCTGCGAGAGGCCTTTTTCGCTGTCGCGGGATGCCTGACCGACGAAACGCCGGGCGGATATTCCTGCTTCGTTGAGGTAGTCCACCAGCATCTGGACCGAGTCGCGGTAGGTGACAAAGACGATGACCTTCGAGTCGGGGAACTCGGTCATCTGTTCCCGGATGATGCGGACGACCGCGTCCGCCTTCGGGTGGATTTCACGGGTCCAGGAGTCCGAGAGGGCGAGCAGCCGCTGGAACCGTGCATCCGCACAGATTCTCTGCGAAGCCTTGCTTCCCCCGCCCTGCCCTTCGGTCTGGAGGCGGAGCAGGTATGCCCGAAGCGCGGTAGAGCCCTGCGATTCTGCGAGCATGACGCCGTGCTTTAACTTCATCAGCTCAGCATGCACGGAGACTGCGGTGTATGCGGTCTTGTCTTTTTCCTGCATGCGCATCTGAATCTGTGCCCGAAGCGCATTCAGGGCTTTCATGGAAAGCGCTTCGCGCTTGGGTACGCGGTAGTTCAGCTCGGCAAGTTTGGTGAGCCGGTCATCAAGCATGCCGTTTAGGACCGAGACCGCAAGCCAGAGGTCTTCCGGGAGTTCGAGCATCATGTACTCCAAATCCCGCTCATGCACATAGGGCCGGACGTCGGCGTCCGTTTCCACGCGGCTTTCCACTGACGTAATGGATAAGTGCTCGCAGATTTCTGCGACATGTTCGCGGTCCGAGCCGGGGGATGCGGTCATGCCGAGAACGAGCGGATGCGCTGCCGTTTCGTTGTAGCGGTGTCCGATGAACACATAGGCGTAGTTGCCGACAGTTCGGTGGCACTCGTCGACAATTAAAAGCGAGACATCTTCGAGACCGTAGCGTCCGGCAATCAGGTCGTTTTTGATGACCTCAGGCGTTGCGATGACAAACCGTGCCGCATTCCAGGCGGCAACCCGTTTCGGCGACGGAGTCGACCCGGTGAACATGACGACATCTCCTTCTTCGAGCAGGAGATTTTTGGAAAAATAGCGGAGATGCTGTTCGACCAGCGGTTTGGTCGGGGCAAGCATCAGAACTTTGCCTGTGTCAATGCGGTCTGCCGCAACCAGCAGGGCAACAGCGGTCTTGCCCATGCCGGTCGGAAGAACAACAAGAGTGTTTGCAGACAGCGCACTGTCTGCGATTGCGGTCTGATACGACCGCGCCTCAATCGTGTTCTCCGGGATATTTTTGCGGCTTACGTAACTCATCTTACAGGGTGTCGAAGGTGAGTCTGCCCTTTAAGAGCAGCGGAATCTTTGCGGCGATGTCTTCCATCTTGCCTCTGACCTGCTTCATGGAGTCGCGGTCGCGGATGGTGACGGTGCCGTCTTCTTTGGTGTCGTAGTCGACGGTGATACAGAACGGCGTTCCAATCTCGTCCTGTCTTCTGTAGCGGCGGCCGATAGCGCCTGCGTCATCGTACTCGGTCTGGATGCCTTCTGACTGGAGGTCGAGGACGAGTTTTCTTGCAATCTCGTCCATGCCGTCGCGTGCCATGAGCGGGAGGACTGCAACCTGGACCGGTGCGACGCCGTTTCTAAAGCGCATGACGGTTCTTGCCTCGCCGTCTGCAACGTCTTCGGAGTAGGCGTGCTCTAAGACCATGTAGCAGATACGGTCAATACCGTAGGACGGTTCGATGACGTGCGGCATGACATCTTCTCCGAAGACATCAACCATTTCGTCCTTGACGGTATACATCTCCGGTGCGACGAGGATTTCCTCTCCGTCAACGGTGACGCGGATTCCGTCTTCAGCAGGCTCTGCCTGTGCCATGGCTTCTGCGACTGCCTTTGCTTTTCCGCGGAAGACCGGTCCCATCTTGCCGTAGTTCGGGACAATCGCCTTGTGGTGAACTTTTTTCGGCTCCGGGTACTGGACAAAGACGGTGTTCTTCTGTCCGGAGACTGCGGCGTGTGCCTTTAAGTCGTAGTTGGTTCTGTCGGCAATTCCGACAATCTCGACCCAGCCGAAGCGGTCGGAGAATGCTTCTGCGTCCCAGCAGTCGGTTGCGTAGTGTGCACGCTCATCGGGCATGTGCTGGCGGAATCTGATCTTCTCCGGGTTGAATCCGACGGTGGTTAAGATGTCATGCGTCATTGCGACGTAGTATGCGACGTACTCGTTTGCGATGATGCCTTCATCGACTGCCTGGCGCATGGTCTTGACGACTGCCGGCTCGTCTTTTTCCTGCTGAGCGATTCCGCACAGCGGCATGGAGTAGTCTGCGTAGCGGAAGAACTGTGGGTGGTCTTTTTCCTCCGGGTGGACGAAGATTTCTGCTTCTGCCTGGGTGAATTCGCGGAGGCGAATCATTCCCTGACGCGGAGAGATTTCGTTACGGTAGGATTTTCCAATCTGGACTGCACCAAACGGCAGGTGATCACGATAGAATCTTAAGAGTCTTGGGAAGTCGACGAACATTCCCTGTGCGGTTTCCGGACGTAAGTATCCTTTTCTCTGTCCTCCAGGGCCAATGGATGTGGTGAACATTAAGTTGAAGTCGAAGACTTCGACGTCTCCTAAGACTTTGCCGCAGGCCGGGCATTCCTTGTCGAGTAAGACGTCGTGGAGTTCTTCTTTGGACATGGTGCCTGCGTGCGGGATGCCGAATGCTTCGGCGACGTGGTCTGCACGGAGGAATTCCTGGCAGTGCGGGCACTGGAACATTTTGTCGGAGAAGCCTCCGACGTGTCCGGATGCGACATAGATTGGTTCAATGCCGACGGTCGGGCATTCAATTTCGTAGTAGCCTTCCTGGACAACGTAGAAGTTTCTCCAGATATTTTCGATGCGGCGTTTGAGCATTGCACCGAGCGGTCCGTAGTCGATGAATCCGGCAACGGAACCGTATATTTCGGAAGACGGCCAGACGAATCCTCTTCTTCTGGCGAGTTCCATGACTTTTTCGTAAGTATCTTCGTATTCGGCCATGTGTGTCTAGTTATGGGTTTTGTAAAGTAATTAACTATCCTATCAGCAGGGTTGGAAAAAAAGAGTTAAGCTGCTTTCCAGATAGCAGTTACTGTGGTGTTGTATTCGGTCAGAATAATCTCTTCACCGGGAAAGACGTGGTTTCCGTAAATCTTCCATCCGGCATATACATATCCTGTCTCAGCCGTAAACCGGCATTCAGGAACCTTCCAGGACGGATTCGTTGAACCGCTGAACAGGGAGGTGCTGTATACCTCTCCGACACCGTGATATCCCGGGTCGAACTCAATCACATACAGATAGAAACTCACCGGGTCTTCCTTTAACG
>JAGARL010000091.1 GCA_017622255.1 Methanocorpusculum sp. | reverse complement strand
TAGCCGAACTTCTGCAGATGCGGGGTAAATCCGCGTTCCAGCTCCGGGCGCTCGCCGAAGGTAAAAAGCGCCTCAGTACAGGAAAATGCCGCTCCCCGGTCCAGGGTTGCCTTCACCTCTTCCGGATTCATCACACAGCCGTCTGCTACCGGCTCTTTGAACGAGCAGTATCCGCAGGCGTTTCCGCAGACATGCGTCAGCGGCAGAAACACATTGCGGGAGAAGGTAATCTTCTTCATTTGCCCTCCGGATATTTCCGGGACACATAAAAGACCGCGAAAGAAATCAGCAGGCAGATAACCGCAACTGCGTAGAATATTCCAACCTGGGAAAGAAGGCCGACGATAGCGGCAAGAAATGCCGCGACCAGGAATCCGCGTGCCCAGCGTTCAAAGAAAATACGGAATGACTGCACCATTTCTTATCTATATGGCGTAAGAGAACATCAAGTTTTATAATTCTGCGGGACATACAGAGAGGTATGCTTGATGCAGTATTCTGGTCAATATTCGGCAATGCCTATATTCCAATAGCACTGCTGTTTCTTCTGCTGGATATTGCACTCTGTATTACCGTGGTTTTTCTGGAACGCAAGAATCCGCCGGTGGCTATGGCCTGGGTTCTGGCGTTTATCGTCTTCCCAATTATCGGTATCATTATCTATATGTTCTTCGGGCGGCACCTGTACGGTGCACGTATCTTCTCGAAGAAAACCGAGGCGGATATTATGTACAAAAATATCGCCCGGGAACAGCTGGAACGCTGGCATGAGTATCACGGAGAGACTCTGGATGCGGAAGGATTTGAGAAGACAGCGGCCCTGCTGCTGAATGCCGACGATGCAATTTTTACCGATAACAATAAGATTACGGTTTTTACGGACGGCGAAGAGAAGTTTGCCGCTCTTTTTGATGCCATCCGCAGTGCAAAGCACCACATCCATATTGAATACTTCATCATCAGAAATGACGACCTGGGACGAAAGATGGTAGCACTTCTGGCAGAGAAAGCGGCAGAGGGTGTGGAGGTCCGGGCAATTTTTGACGCCGCCGGAACATTTAGGATTCACAAGAAGAAGTTCTTCGGCGCTATCTGCCGTGCAGGAGGAGACGTGCGGATTTTCTTCCCGTTAAAGATTCCGTTCTTAAATACCCGTCTGCACTTCAGAAACCATCGAAAGATTCTGGTGGTTGACGGCAGAGTTGGATTTATCGGCGGGTTTAATATCGGCGATGAGTATCTGGGAAAAGGGGAGATGGGATACTGGCGTGATACGCACCTGCGAATCGAGGGTTCTGCGGTCGCGAGTCTCCAGCGGCGGTTTGTGATGGACTGGAACTACTCGGCAAAGGATGCGAGGCTGTTTGTTTCTGCCGAGAGCGGCGAGTACTTCCCGGCAGAACTGACGGAAGAGCGCGGGAAGTCCCGGGTGCAGATTGCCTCTTCCGGTCCTGATTCACCGGATCGCGCAATCTACTCCGGATACCTCAGTTTAATCGGGCAGGCGAAGGAGAGCATCTACATCCACACGCCGTACTTTATCCCGGATGAGGCGATGTACACCGCACTGCTGCTTGCGGCCCGTTCCGGGGTTGATGTGCGGGTGGTTATTCCCTGCAAGCCGGATCATCCGTTTGTCTACTGGGCAAACCATTCGTATCTCGGCGACCTGCTGGCGGCAGGGGTTCGGGGATATACCTACAATGACGGATTCATCCACAGCAAGGCATCGGTCTTTGACGGCAAGGCGGCAACTGTTGGTACTGCCAACCTGGATATCCGCAGTTTCAAGCTGAACTTTGAGACAAACGCGTTTGTCTATGACCCGGAGATCTGCGAGAAGATGCGCGATGACTTCTTAGCAGAACTGGAGACGAACTGTACGGAGCTTACGCAGGAGATGTATGCGAACCGTTCCGTTCGTGTCCGGATAAAAGAAGGTGTGTCGCGGCTGATGTCGCCGCTTCTGTAATTATTCGGTCCAGGAGACGTCGGTTTCATACCGGACCGGTTTTTGGTACCGGTATTTCGGGTATCCGAGCATGATTACGGCCTCGATTACATGGGTGTCCGGAACTCCCAGATATTTTTCTGCTTCTTTGTGTGCTATCTGAGTAAAGCCGTTGATGCAGGAGGCGATACCGATGCTTTCTGCGTAGAGCATGAGATACTGTTCCGCACAGACACAGTCGTCTTTTCTCTGCATGTTGGATTTCGGTCCTGCAATGCAGATAACAGCAGGTGCTCCGCATAAGACAGGGTGGTGTCCTTCGGCATAGGCATTCTGCATGGCAGAGAAGAGTTTCTGCAGGGAGGCAAGGGAGGCTCCCTTCTTTTTGCTGAAGAGTTTTATCAGAGGGATGAACGGTTTTGCCGGTGCGGCGACGCGGGAAAGTCCGCGGATGACAACACCTTCGAATTCGCTGACACGCGGTCCTGTTATGACGAAGTATTTTCTTCCGCGGGTGTTTCTGGATGAAGGAGCAAGTTCTCCGTAGCGAATCAGTTCTTCTAAGACCGCACGCGGGATTGGTTCATCGCGGAACTCACGGACCGAGCGTTTGCCCTGCAGGAGCTGTTCGACAGCAGAGCCGGCCGGTTCTTCCACACGGAAGGTTTTGTTTCCTGCAGTATCTGAAGAAACGGCACCTGCGGGGCAGACGGCGGCACAGTGCCCGCAGGAAAGACAGCGGTCTTTGGCGACAGCGGCGGTTTTATCCTGCAGAAGGACAGCTTTTGCCGGGCAGACTTTTTCGCAGAGTCCGCATCCGGTACAGAGTGATTCGGTGATTACCGCAGACATACGTATATGGTATGCGGGGAGAGGTGATAGGATTTTGGGAAAAAAGGATTATATTTTCCGGGCAATTGTCAGATAGCCCGTGTGACCTACTCTGGTCGAAGGACGCGTGCCGCGTTTGCCGCGGGTCAGTTCACGCTCCATACATTCCACAGTCTGGACCGCTTCTTCACCGAACAGACGCTTTGCGGTATCCATTACGATAAAGGTCTGTTCCAGGAACGGCGTGTAGGTTGCGAAGTATCCGCCGGTTTTTAAGAGATTATAGGCATGCTCCACGTGGCGCTCGTCAATCTGCATATCCAGATGCACGATATCAAATGGACCGTCGGTGACCTCCAGAACATCGCAGGCGCGTGCTTCCACGTTTTCAAGGCCGGCATCGGCGATGTTTCCGGCGGCAATCTTCGAGAAGTCCTCGC
>JAGARL010000090.1 GCA_017622255.1 Methanocorpusculum sp. | reverse complement strand
CAGCTTCCACACAGGCTTCAATGTCTGCAATGGTTAACCGGCGTTCCGAGTGGTTGATGAGAGTTCCCGTACAGCCGGCGGCGCGGACGGTAAAGGCCGGAACTCTTCCCGTAAATGCTCCTTCGACTGCATCGATGTGCTGGGCATAGACCGGAATCTCATAGTGTTTGCAGAATGGGTGGAGTTCCACATACTGCGGGGCAACTCCAATAGTAACCCCGGTCTCGGACATAACAAGTTCTGCGGCCTCGCCGATTCTTCCGGCATTATTTCCCGCACCTTCGCGGTAGGACTTGAAGTTGATTAAAATCAGAGGAGATGTCATTATTTCCTCTTAATCTGAATCACATCACCAAGCGTTGTTGCGGCAACGCCTCCCATCTGTGATTTTGCATTGTCGTCTCCGACATCAAGGAGAACGATGCCAAGCTCTTTTTCGAGCTTCTTGCGTTCTGCCTCGGTCGGGGCGCGGTCTCCGCGTTCAAGCTTCTTGATATCTCCTTCCTGCATCTTTAAGATGAATGCCAGGTCCTTCTGGGAGAATCCTTTTGCCTGACGGGCGGCGGCGATACGCTTCGGGAAATCTTCTACGACATCGCCTTCGATGAAGTCGAACATATCACGCTTGCGCGGGGCTGATGGGGAGTGGACGGGACGCGATGCAGAAGACTGAGGGGCAAAACGCCCGGACTGAGCCTTAGAACGCGGGGTCTGAACCTCGGTACCCAGCTTCGCACACTTATCGCAAACCTTCATGGGCTTCGCACCTTCAATCTGAACGAGGCGTGCCCGTTTCGTGATTTGTACGCCGCATAATTCACAATATTCTGTCTGCATGCTAATTCTGATGTATATATCCGCTCCATATTACATTAATCCTTTCCGTATGGGACCGCTGTATCGGGAACTCATGGGGAAGTCATATATATCATCACAGTAAAAACATACTCATTTATCGAGGTCTCTTTATGGAAGACGAAGTAGCATTAATTTCCGCACTGGTCGTGGTACTAGCCTGTGCTCTGGTGGTACTGCTTATCGGTCGGAAGTTCAGACTCCCCTTTATCATCGGGTACTTCTTAACCGGTATTATTGTCGGACCGTTCGGTCTCGGTCTGATTGCCGAATCGGAAGTGTCGATGCTCGCCGAGCTCGGCGTTATTCTGCTGATGTTTACCATCGGTCTGGAAATATCGCTGAAGAATCTGCTCGCGATGAAGAAGATTGTGCTGATAGGCGGTATGCTCCAGCTGGTAATCACCACTGTCGCCGTTCTCGGCGTCATGATGGCGGTGGGCTTCTCGTTCAGCGTTGCGCTCTTTATCGGTTTCCTGGTTGCCCACTCGTCCACAGCAATTATCATGGACCTGTACCAGAGAAGCGGTGAAGTGGACAGCAGACATGGAAAAATCGCCCTTGGTCTGCTGATTTTCCAGGACTTAAACGTCGTGCCCATGATGCTTGCCGTGCCGTTCCTTGCCGGAACCGACGGCGGAGATTTGGTAAGCTCTATTGTGAGCTTTGTCTCCGGTCTGGTCATCATGCTGATTATCTTGGTCGCGGCAATTTATCTGGTCCCGAAGTTCCTGCGCCACGTTGCCCTTACCAGAAGCGGAGAGCTGTTCGTTATCTCGATTGTCGTTATCTGCTTTGGTATTGCCTGGCTTATGTCCTTAAACGGTGTCAGCCTTGCACTTGGTGCATTCCTTGCCGGTATCGCTATCTCCGGTTCGGACTACAGCCATGAAGTGGTAGGACAGATTATGCCGCTTCGCGACATTCTGACAGGAATCTTCTTTGTCTCGATTGGAATGATGCTGAACTTAGGCTACCTCTGGGAACACCTGCTGATTATCATCGCTCTTGCAGTCCTTCTGCTCCTTGGAAAGTTCGTCTTCAACTTCATCTCCGTCAAAGCCTTAGGCGTTGCCACCGGGGCTGCCATTCTTTCCGCAGTAGGCCTCGCACAGATTGGAGAATTCTCCTTCATCCTTGGTTCGACCGGTCTTGCCTCCGGCATCCTGACTGAGGAGATTTACCAGATTTTCCTCGCTATCTCTATCGTGACTATGGCTGCGACGCCGTTCCTTGTCCAGCTTGCGCCGAAGATTGTCAACAAATACTTCGCACCGAAGGTGGAGGAAGAGGAGAAGCAGGATCTCGAGGCTGACCATGAAATT
>JAGARL010000089.1 GCA_017622255.1 Methanocorpusculum sp. | reverse complement strand
AATATCTATATTTTGCACTACGGTATGATGAACTTTTTCCCAATCGGCAGAATTAATAATCCCGCTGCAGAAGCTCAAACGCTGCCAGAGCCTCTGCATACTCCTTTCGAAACGCCGGATTCTTATCTGGATGATACTTCTCCCGCAGATTCCGGAAAGCAAGTGACACCGCACTGAAATCCGCAGACTCATCAACGCCTAACACTGCATAGGCACGCTCCTTTGTCATTGGTTCAACCATACTAATACATACTCCATCCAAAGACAAATACATTCCCTTCCAAACACCGGAAAAAGCTTCTCATCTCATTTTCAAGTCGCAGAACATATATAGGTAGTAAGACCAAAAATACTCACATAACCAACACGCGGAAATTCCCAGGAGGTGTGGGGATCCCGCGTAAGGAGAGTTATAACTGTGGATACAGGAACATTTGTTGGAATCTTTGCCGCGTTTATCATCTACTTTGCAGTGATGATATATGCCGGCATCTACTACATGAAAAAGAACCAGACCTCCAGTGATTACATCTTAGGAGGCAGAAAACTTGGTAAATTCGTCTCGGCAATGTCTGCTGAAGCATCCGACATGAGCGGATGGCTTCTCTTAGGTCTGCCGGGAGTTGCATACTTAACCGGTCTTTCCTCTGCAGGATGGACAGCTATCGGCCTCGCGATTGGAACCTACCTCAACTGGAAGTTCATTGCAAAACGCCTTCGCGTCTACACCCACAAAGCAAAAGACTCCATCACCATCCCGGAGTTCTTCAAGAACCGTTTCGGCGACAAGAAAGCATACACATCGACCATCGCATCGATTTTTATTGTAATCTTCTTCATCGTCTACACCTCCTCCCAGTTCGCAGCAGGAGGAAAATTATTCCACAACATCTTTGGAATTGACTACAGCGTCGCAATGTTCATTGGTGCAATCATTGTTGTTGCATACACATTCTTAGGCGGTTTCCGTGCAGTATGTCTCACTGACACCATTCAGGCAGTCATGATGTTCTTCGCCCTTCTGCTCATCCCGATTGTAGCACTCTTCCTGCTTGGAGACGGCGGAGCATCACTTGGAACCCTCGACCCGAACATGTTCTCCCTCTTCCACGACCCGACAACCGGTGAGTTCATCTCTGTCTTCGTAATCGTCTCCGGTCTTGCATGGGGATTCGGTTACTTCGGACAGCCGCACATTCTCCCGAGATTCATGGGTATCGAGAATCCGGAAGACATCCCGCAGGCACGCCGCATCGCAATGGTCTGGGTAGTTATCTCCCTTGCAGCAGCAATCTTCATCGGTCTTGTCGGACAGGTCTTCTTCAGCACTCCGCTTGCAGACTCTGAGACGGTCTTCATCGACATGACCAGCGGAGTTCTTGGAGCACTTCCATTCCTCGCCGGTATCGTTTACTGTGGTATCCTTGGAGCAATCATGAGTACTGCATCTTCCCAGATGCTTGCAGCATCCTCTTCTATTGCAAAGGATCTCTTCAAGACCTTAATCAAAAAGGATGCAGACGACAGACTCCTCTTCACTGTTTCCAGAATCAGTGTTTTACTTGTCGCTGCTGCCGCATTTACCATCGCACTTGATCCGAACAGTTCTGTCTTTGGAATTGTTTCCTTCGCATGGGCAGGATTTGGATGTTCCTTTGGTTCAGTTATCTTAGTCGGACTCTTCTGGAAGCGCATGAACTGGCAGGGTGCTCTTGCCGGTATCCTCGTTGGAGGAATTACCACCTTCGTCTGGTACTACCTCGTCACCCCAATCTTCCCGCTCTACGAAATGGTTCCGGGAGTTATCCTCTCCCTCCTTGCAATCTTCGTTGTCACCAAACTCACCTCCGAGCCGGACAAGGAAGTTCAGGACACCTTTGACGAATACAAAGCCGAGATCGGCACTGAGAGAACATAAACGTTCTCTCCCCTATCCTTTTATCTCACATCTTACCCGATTCGTTTCATGCGCTGTTGCATCTTCTTTTACTGACTGCAGATAATCTGCCATTTTTCCGTTCGCAAAATCTCGTCTCCGGGGGACAAGTCCTGCCCGCGAAAACCCCACATTAAAATATTCATAACACAGAATAATATATGCCGTGAGAGGAGGGTTGGATGAAAACTGAGGTTCTGAAAAGCATTAAAGAAACCGAAGCAAAAAGTAAATCCACAATTCAGGCAGCAGAAAGCGCTGCAGAGCAGGCAATCGCCGCTGCAAAGCTTGAAGCTGACAATCTGATTGCCAAAGCAACCGCAGTTGCTGAGGATTACAAAAAGCAACGACTTTTAGATGCACGGAATGTAGCATTAACGAAGCACGAAGCCATTGTAAACCAGGGTAAGGCAGACGCCGCACACCTGATTACCGCAGGCAGCAGCAAGCTCCCGCAGGCATCTTCGTTATTCGTAGAGCGGTTTAAGGAGAAACTTCATGTTTCAGCCTAAGCCGATGACCCACCTGTTAATTGCTGCAAGCAAGGAACAGATGGCGTCAGTTGTGACTGAATTATATCGTCACCGGGTATTCCACATCACAGATTTTGTCGATCAGGGCAAAGAAGGATATGAAGGAGTAAAACTTGGTGTTCCATTCGAGAACGCAGGTCAGCTTTCTTCTGATCTTATCAAGATCCGTTCCATCGAGAACGTATTCCAGACTTCCCCAGGTACGCAATTCGACGTCCCAGTACGTCCTGCAGAAACGATTCGAGCTGCTATAAATAATGAACTCCCGAAGATTGAGTCGGAAGTTAGCACGCTCACGGCAAAGCGTTCGAATGCAGAGACGAAAATACGCGAATGCGAACAGCGTATCAATGAACTCAAGCCGTTTGCGCTTGTACCGGTAGAACTTGATCTCTACCGCGGCTATGAATCTCTGGCAGTATATGCCGGATACATCGAAAAAGACATTGACTTCGCCTTCCCGAGCGAGAAGTACTTCGCAGCAGGAAAGGACGGAAACTTCCTTGTCGCTTTCGTTGAATCCGCAAATGCCCAGGAAGCAGAAAAGGTACTTTCCGACGCCGGATTTATCTCCGTCTCTCTCCCAACCGAGACCGGAACTGTCCAGGCAGCAATCGACAAGTACAACACCGAGCTTGTCCAGGCAAAAGCAGACTTAGCTGATGCATCCGCAAAAATCCTTGAAGCAAAGGCAAAATACGCAGACCTTCTTGCAGCATGCGATGAAGTTCTGTCTTGCGATGTAGAACGTGCAGAGGCACCTCTTCGGTTCGCAACCACCGAAGAAGCATTCGTCCTTGACGGATGGGTCCCGTATGATGATGTTGCAAAAATCGAAGCCGGCCTTATTCAGGCAACCGGCGGACACGTCTTTGTCACTGTTGACGAAGATGAAATCAACTACGACGAAGTACCGGTTGAGTACAACAACCCAGCGTTCGCAAAGCCCGCTGAAGTCTTAATGGACTTATACGCTCGTCCAAAGTTCAAAGAGCTCGACCCGACAATCATCCTGTCGATTATGTTCCCGTTATTATTCGGTGTAATCGTCGGAGATGTTGGATATGGTCTCATCTACTTAGCGTTAGCTCTCGTCGGCCGCAAACTCCTTATGCGCATGGGCGAGATGGGCGCAAAAGCATTCAAGATTATTCTCGGATGCGGTATCTCGACCGTTGTATTCGGTCTCCTTTACAGTGAAATCTTCGGATTATCGCTGCCGTGGCACTCTATTCTGTTCTCGCGTCACCTTCCAATCGGAGGCGATCACTTACCGCAGGTTATGGACCTTCTTGTAATTTCCGTAGCTATTGGAGTCATCTACTTATCTGTCGGATGGATCTTCGGTATGATTAACCACGCAAGAATGGATCACAAGGGAGCACACAGAACAAAGGCAATCCTTGGCAAATTCGGATGGTTTGCGATGTTCTGGGGTATGCTTATTATCCTGTTCTCGCTCATCGACATTGGCACATTCATTGCAGGAATCACTATTCCGCTGCCGAACTTAACCGTAATCGGACTTCCGCTTACTATCGTTGGAGCAGTACTCTTTGTTCTCGGAGCTGTTTTCGTTGCCCGCGAAAACCCGCTTGACTTAATGGAAATCCCGACAAACCTTCTGTCGCACATGTTATCCTTCTGCCGTATCGCAGCAGTCGGTCTCTCATCTGTGGCAATCGCGATGGTCGTCAACTTCCTGGCAATGGAGTTCTTCATTAGCCCGGCATTAGCAGACTTCAGCGTTGTCGGTGTATTATTAATTATCGTTGGTGTCCTCGTCTTAATCATTGGACACGCACTCAACGTCGTTCTTGGTGTAATTGGCGGTGCACTGCACCCGATTCGTCTTCACTACGTCGAATTCTTTACTAAATTCTACCAGGGCGGCGGTGTAATCTACAAACCTTTCGGACTGAAAAGAAAATTCTCGGAGGAATAAAAAATGGCAGTTGAAGCATTAATCACAGATATTGGAGCACAGGCAATCGGATCCGGACTCGCAGCAGTTGGTGCAGGTCTCGCAGTAGGTCTCGCAGGTATCGGTACCGGTGTTGGTGAACAGGGTATCGGAGCAGCAGCAGTCGGAGCAACCGCAGAAGACCGCGGAATGTTCGGTCTCGCACTTCTCTTCACTGTACTTCCAGAAACCGTCGTCATCTTCGGTCTCGTTATCGCACTGCTTATCATGTTCATCTAAGCGGAGGCCGCTTACATGGGACTTGAGGTAGTAGTTGACGAAATCAAAGCGAAAGGCGATGCAAAGGCAGCCGCTATCAAAGCGGAAGCTGACGCACAGGTCCAGGCTATCGTCAGTGAAGCAAACCTCCGTGCAGAGGAAATCAAACTTGCAGCAGAGAAGGACGCTGAAGTCCAGGCTGAGCGTGTTGTTATCCGCGAAGTCGCAAGCGCCAACCTCGTTGTCAAGCGTGACCTCTTAAACGCACAAAAAGAGCTTCTTGACAAAGTCTATGCCGCCGCAGCAGACGAGATTGCAAATCTTCCGGCTGACGTCCACGCAAAGGCTGTACGCGAACTCTTAAAGGAAGCTGCAAAGCAGATTCCGGAGGGAGTTGTTTACACCGGCGAGCGCGACGAAGCAGCAGCAAAGGCAGCAATTTCCGAGCTGAAGACCCTTTCCGGATTTACGTTTGGAGGCATCACCGAGATCACTGGTGGTGTCGTGGTGAAAAGCACTGATGGTCAGCTCACTCTTGACTACTCATACCAGACCTTCATGGGCGAAGTATGGGAAGCAAGTCTGAAGGATGCATCAGAAATCTTGTTTGGATGAGGTAAAAAATGACAGAGGTATCGAGCGGTTCAGCCCCATATATCTATGTTTCCACCCGTATGAGAGTACGGAAGTCGAAGCTTATTCCAAGAGAGGAGTATCTTCGCATGTTAAACATGGGCCTTCCAGAGTTAACCAGACTCGTGGAAGAGATGGAGTACAAACGCGAAATCGATGAACTTGCAGCTTCCTTTAGTGGAGTTGACCTCATTGAAAACGCCGTATCCTGGAATCTGGCAAAGGAGTACCAGAAGATTATCGCACTGGCTCCGGGAGAGATGAAAGGATTTACCCGAGATTACCTTCACAAGTGGGATATTCAAAACATTCTGACTATCCTTCGAGGTAAGCAGCTTGGTCTTTCTGAGGGAAAGATTAAGGCTGTCCTTGTACCGGCTGGTGCCCTTGACGCAGCAGCCTTAGACCGTATGATTGCCGAGTCTTCTATTGACAGAGTTGTTGAAACCCTGCCGATTAAAGCAATCGCTGATATCTTAAGCGAAGGACTCCAGGCAGCTCTCGAATCCCGTTCTTTCGGCGATATCGAGAACGAGTTGTACAAGTATTACTATGCGACGCTGATTAAGGCAGCACGCGGCGGAATGAAGGGCGGTTTACCGTTCTTAAAGTACGTCATGTTCGAAATCGACATCAAGAACATCACTAACCTCTTCAGAGTTCGTGCACAGGTTGCAAAAGACGCTGACACGCTTGCACTCTGGATTGAGGGCGGTGCATTCAAGCCTGAGGAACTCGAGCGTTTAACCACCGTCGAGAGCCTTGACGAAGTTGTCGATTCCTTAAAGAAGAAAGTCAAAGTCGCCGTTCTTGCAGAGGCACTTGAAGAGCTTCGTGAGAAGAAGCCGGTTTACGCAGTTGAGAGCACCTTAACTTCTGCCCAGCTTGGTCAGATGGATAAGATGTCCAAACGCAATCCGTTCTCTATCTCCCCGCTTCTCGTGTACCTTGAACGGAAGAGATATGAGGTTGCCAACCTCCGTGCTCTTGCCCGCGGTAAAGAGTCCGGACTCAGCGCAGAAATCCTCGAAAAGTATCTGGTGATGTAAGATGGAGATTGCAGTAATTGGAAAGAAGGAGTTCGTTGTCGGATTCCAGCTTGCTGGTGTTCAGAAGACTTACTCTGCTGAAACTCCGGAAAAACTCGCCGAGACTATCACGAAAGTGATCGAGGACGAAAACGTCGGCATTCTCGTGCTCCAGAACGCAGACCTTGACACGCTTCCGCGTCGTCTGCAGGTAATCATTGAAAACTCCGTCCGCCCGACAATTGTCACCCTTGGCGGTCAGGAGGCTGGTCTCTCCCTGAGAGAGCGTATTAAACGTTCGGTGGGTGTTGATCTGTGGAAGTAAGTAACAAACCAGGTATTCTCAAACGCATTGCAGGACCTGTGGTCACTGCAGTAGACTTTGACGCACACATGTATGATGTCGTCAGAGTCGGTAATGAGCAGCTGATGGGTGAGGTTATCAAAATCGATGGTGAGGATATCATCATTCAGGTTTATGAGTCAACCTCCGGCATTCGTCCGGGAGAGCCTGTCACAAATACCGGACTTTCGCTCGCAGTTGAGCTTGGTCCGGGACTGTTAACCAGTATCTACGACGGTATCCAGCGTCCGCTGGAAGTCCTTATCCAGAAGATGGGTAACTTCATTTCCCGTGGTGTTTCCGCACCAGGTCTCGACCACGAGAAGAAGTGGGACTTTGTCCCGGTCGTAAAAGTCGGCGATGAAGTAAAGCCGGGTCAGGTTTTCGGAACTGTCCAGGAAACCCGTTCCATTCTGCACAAGATCATGGTTCCGCCAACCGCAAAGGGCGGTAAGGTTACCAAGATCGAAGCAGGTTCCTTCACTGTTGACGAAATCGTCATTGAGCTTGACTCTGACGAGAAGTTCCCGATGATCCAGCGCTGGCCGGTTCGTGTCCCGCGTCCGTACGTCGAGAAGCACTCCCCGAGCATCCCGCTGCTCACCGGTCAGAGAATCTTAGACGGTCTCTTCCCGATTGCAAAGGGCGGAGCAGCAGCAATTCCGGGACCGTTCGGATCCGGTAAGACTGTTACCCAGCAGCAGCTTGCAAAGTGGTCTGATGCAGATATCGTTGTCTACATCGGATGCGGTGAACGCGGAAACGAGATGACCGAAGTTCTGACTGAATTCCCGGAGCTCGTCGACCCGAAGACCGGAAACTCTCTTATGGAGAGAACCACCCTTATCGCAAACACTTCCAACATGCCTGTCGCAGCACGTGAAGCATCTGTTTACACTGGTATTACCATTGCAGAGTACTTCCGTGACATGGGATACGATGTCGCATTAATGGCAGACTCTACCTCCCGCTGGGCAGAAGCAATGCGTGAAATCTGTTCCCGTCTCGAAGAGATGCCGGGAGAAGAAGGTTATCCGGCATACCTGTCCTCCAGACTTTCCGAGTTCTATGAGCGTGCAGGTTTAGTCGAGCCGCTCTCCGGCGGAACCGGATCTGTCTCCGTTATCGGTGCAGTATCGCCTGCTGGTGGTGACTTCTCTGAGCCGGTTACGCAGAACACTCTGCGTATCGTCAAGGTCTTCTGGGCACTTGATGCAAGCTTATCCCGTAAGCGTCACTTCCCGGCAATCAACTGGCTGCAGTCCTACTCTCTGTACATGGCTCAGCTTGCTGACTACTATGACGAGAAGGTTTCCCCGGAGTGGAACCCGCTTCGTGCATGGTTCATGGAAGTTCTCCAGAAGGAAGCAGAACTGCAGGAAATCGTTCAGCTCGTCGGTTCCGATGCACTTCCGGAAAACGAACAGATCACTATCGAAGTCGCCCGTATGATCCGCGAACTGTTCTTACAGCAGAACGGTTTCGACCCGGTTGACACTTACTGTGACTTAGACAAGCAGCTTGACATGTTCAAGATGATTAAGACCTACGCAGACCTTGCATACGCTGCACAGGCTGCAGGTGTCTCTCCGGCACAGATCTTAGCCGTCCAGGCAAAGAACGAGATGCCGCAGATTAAGTTCACTAAGGACTACAAGCCGGTCTTAGACAAGATCTACGCTGACATGGACAAAGAATTCAAAGCACTGAGGGCCTAAATATGAAAGAATATAAGACAGTCTGTAAGATTGCCGGACCTCTTGTCTTTGTAGAAAAGACTGAGCCGGTCAGCTATGAAGAACAGGTTTCTCTTGTTCTTCCGGACGGCACTATGAAGCGCGGTAAGGTTCTCGATACTTCCGAGGATCTCGTCGTTGTTCAGTGTTTCGAGTCCACCACCGGACTTGGACGTGACACTGGTGTCAGATTCCTTGGTGAGACCTTCAAGATGCCGGTTTCCAAGTCTATGCTTGGACGTATCTTATCCGGCGGAGGAAAGCCAATCGACGGCGGACCGGAAATCGTTCCGGAGAAGCGCCTTGAGATCAACGGCGCAGCAATTAACCCGTATGCACGCGGTTCCCCGTCTGATTTCATCCAGACCGGTATCTCCACCATCGACGGTACCAACACTCTCGTTCGTGGTCAGAAGCTTCCGATCTTCTCCTCTGCAGGTCTGCCGCACAACGATATTGCACTGCAGATCGCAAGACAGGCAAAGGTTCCGGGATCCACTGAAGAGTTCGCAGTAGTCTTCGCAGCTATGGGTATCACCCGTGAAGAAGCAAACTCCTACATGGCTGACTTCGAGAGAACCGGTGCACTTGAGCGTGCAGTCGTGTTCCTGAACTTAGCAGATGACCCGGCTGTCGAGCGTATTGTTACTCCGCGTCTCGCACTGACCACTGCAGAGTACCTTGCATATGAGCTTGGATACCACGTTCTGGTTATCTTAACCGATATGACCAACTACTGTGAAGCACTCAGACAGATTGGTGCAGCACGTGAAGAGGTTCCGGGACGTCGTGGTTACCCAGGTTACATGTACACTGACCTTGCAGAAATCTACGAGCGTGCAGGTGTTATCAAGGGTCTGAAAGGATCTGTTACCCAGATTCCGATCTTAACCATGCCGGGAGACGATATTACTCACCCGATTCCGGACTTAACCGGTTACATTACTGAGGGTCAGATCGTTATTTCCCCAGAACTTCACCGTAAGGGTATCTACCCGCCAATCAACGTTCTTCCGTCCTTATCCCGTCTGATGAACCTTGGTATCGGTAAGGGCTTAACCCGTGACGACCACAAGAAGGTCTCCGATATGCTCTACTCCGGTTACGCAGAAGGTGTCGATCTCCGTGGTCTCGTGGCCATCGTCGGTAAGGATGCACTCTCTGAGCGTGACCAGAAGTTCTTAGAGTTCGCAGACACGTTCGAGAACCGCTTCGTCCGTCAGGGCGCAGACGAGGACAGATCCATTGCCCAGACTCTTGACTTAGGCTGGGACATGTTCCAGGCACTGCCGGAATCTGAACTTGAGAAGCGTATCGACCGTGACCTGATTAAGGCCTACCACCCGAAATACCGGAAGTGATCGTCTATGGCGCTTAATGTGAAGCCGACCCGTTCTGAACTTATCGCGCTGAAAAAGCGTATTAAGCTGTCCGAGCGAGGATATAAGCTTCTGAAAATGAAGCGCGACGGACTGATCCTTGAGTTCTTCAAGGTATTAGCGGAAGCTAAGGATCTCAAGAATGAGCTTGCTGAGAAGTATGCCCGTGCACAGGAAATGATTGCAATTGCAGAAACTGTCGAGGGTACTATCGGTGTCAAGGCTGCAGCTATGGCTGCATCCGAGAACCCGGAGATTGACTTAAAGAGCAAGAACATTATGGGAGTGGTTGTTCCGAAGATTGAGTCGAAGAGTGTGAAGAAGTCCTTAAACGAGCGCGGTTATGGTGTTATCGGCACCTCCGCCGCAATCGACGAGGCTGCAGAAGCATTCGAGGATTTAGTGGAGTGTATTATTCTCTCCGCTGAACTGGAAACGACGATGAAGCGTCTCTTAGATGAGATTGAAGGAACCAAGCGCCGTGTGAATGCCCTGGAGTTCAAAGTTATTCCGGAGCAGGTTGAGGCACGCAACTTTATTAAGATGCGTTTAGATGAGATGGAGAGAGAAGAACTCACCCGTCTGAAGAGAACGAAGGGCAAGTCTGCTGCAAAGGAAGCAGCAGAGACTGCATAAATACACGAACAAAGGTGTATTTCGCAGAGTTGGCTTGGAACCTCAGGGGGCTCTATTATGTAGAGTCCCAACCCGGGCCTCTCTTTTCGTATCTTTCTGCTGTTTTTTTTATTTTAAAATAGGGTTATTGTATTTTTATTTCCGATTCTTTAAGAACAGGGTTCTTCGTATCTTGTGAACTGGAAGTATTTTTCCAAGAATAACTGTTGTTCTTGGGAAATAGAATCCAGTAAGTATTATTCCTTTTTCTGTTAAAGGGATTTTTGGATTTTCTAATACTTTACGTTCTTCCTGATGATATTTTTGTGTAAGGTTTTTTCGGAACTCTACTTCTTCTGGGTAGTGTTTCTTCAGATTTTTCAAATATCCTTTATACGATTTTACATACTGCAGATGCCAGAGATTGTGTAATTCTTCTTCTCCTTTTTCTTTGAAAAATTCTGCACGTTCACCATCGAGTCCCAGACAATCCAGCGTTTGTAATCTAAAGCCAACTCCAGTAATGCTCGTTGGAACTCTTCGATAGAAATAGAGGAGTTGTGTTGTAACTCCTATTTTGTTTGCAGAATAGAATAGTTTATGGGTTGTTCCATGATCTTCATAGAGTTTTCCAAAGGGAAAAACAATCTCTGAAAAAAGTGCTCTTCGGTACAATTTACTCCAGATTACAATATCTGCTAAGTGGTCTGGTATTCCATAATAGAGATTGTAACACATTTCTCGTCCAGAATAGGTTTCTATATCCTTTTCCGATTGAGAATGTATTTTATTGTAATTAGTATCAACTCTTATGTATCCGCACTGTGCTATATCACAGTCATACTCGGAACAGATTCGATACAATGTTGAGAGAAAATCCGGGTGGATGTAATCATCCGAATCAATAAAGCTCAGATACTCCCCCTGTGATGCTTCAATTCCACGGTTTCTTGCATCTGAAAGCCCGCGTGGTTCAGAATGCAGAAGTGTT
>JAGARL010000088.1 GCA_017622255.1 Methanocorpusculum sp. | reverse complement strand
AGTAAAACTTGTCAACGCAGCATCCCTTATCCGCTCGCGCCAGGATGCGCTGTCTGCTCTTCTGACCAGAGAACAGGGAAAGCCGCTTGCTGAGGCGCGAAGCGAGATTCAGGGTGCGGCCCATGTTTTTGAATATTATGCCTCCGTCTGCGGCAGTATCAGAGGAGATGCGCAGAATCTGCCAAACTACGGATACCTGAATGTTGTCAGAAAGCCGGTTGGTGTCTGTGCAGCCATAATCCCCTGGAACATGCCGGCAATTATCTTTGCCTGGAAGGCAGGAGCAGCCCTTGCCTGCGGGAATCCGGTTCTGGCAAAGCCTTCTGCAACCGCTCCGCTTACCGTGACAGCGATTGCTCATGCTCTGCATGAAGCAGGAATCCCGGAAGATATTCTGCAGATTGTAACCGGAAACGGGGATGAAACAGGACGCGCTTTAGTGGAAGAGCCGCTTGTCCGGCATGTATCGTTTACCGGCTCAACCGCGGCAGGCCGCGAGGTTGGGGCTTCTGCCGGCAGAAATCTGAAACGGGTTCACCTTGAACTTGGCGGAAATGATGCTTTTATCGTCACCAAATCCGCAGATGTAAACCGTGCCGCCGCTGCTGCTGTTCGTCACCGCTTCTATAACTGCGGACAGGTGTGTACGTCTGCAAAACGCATCCTGGTTCACGAATCTCTGGAAGCAGAGTTCGTCTCTGCCGCAAAGGAACGGATTGAACAGCTCACCGTCGGCGACGGTATGCTTGGCAATAAGATGGGGCCGCTGAACAATGAGAACCAGCTCCGGGCTGTTTCTGATGCGGTTTTCAAAATCCTGAACAAGGAGGAAGGAACACTGGTTACCGGCGGTGAACGCATTGAAGGAAAAGGATACTTCTACCGCCCAACGCTCCTCTGCGATGTAGCACCCGAAGCAGTGTCTGAAGAAATATTCGGCCCGGTGATGTCAGTAATTCCGTTCCGCACAGATGATGAAGCACTGGAAATCGCCAACAGCACCGAATACGGCCTTGGCTCATCCGTCTGGACCGAAAGCCTTGCCGCAGCTCACAAATATGCAGACGAACTCAAAGCAGGGGTTGTGTGGGTCAATAAGCACCTCATCTTACCGCCTGAGATGCCGTTTGGCGGGGTTGGAAACTCCGGATTCGGCAGAGAGAACGGCATGGACTTCGTGTACGAGTACACAGAAGCAAAGAGCATCCTGTTTGGATAAATACAGGAAATATCTGGTGTAAAAATAGTATGGTCAGAACCACGCGTCAAGTGTGGCCTGACCTATCTCAGCCGCCCGTATCCGCCCCGGGAGCCTGAGGAGCATGCGCCTAACGGCTTAGCTCCAATCAGAACCACGCATCAAGCGTAGACTGACCTTTCTTCGCCCCAAGCCGTTCCAGACCGGCATCGACTCTCTCGCGGGTGAACCCGTGTTCCTCACAGAGAATCTCCATCACTTTATCGCGGTCCGGAGAACGCGATACAATCTCGTAATCCTCGGTAACTTCCGGATGCAGGAAATACTGCACCAGTTCCTCCGGCTCGGCGGAGTTTTCCGCCTCCACAATCCGCTCCGCAAAATTTCCGGCGCGGACAATCTTCAGCGCAGTCTTTGGACCGACACCGGAAACGCCGGAGTTGTAATCTGTTCCAATCAGAAGCGCCGCCTGCACCAGCTCCTCGCGGGTAAGTTCCAGTTTTGCAAGCGTGTCTGCAAGGACTAACCGCTCCGGATAGACGGAGATTACTTTTCCGCGAATCCGGCGTTTCCCGGAAATCGTCACATTGCGGACCAGCGTCTCACAGCCGAAGAGAAGCGAATCATAATCCTGCGACACCGCATAGGTAACATCCCCTCTCTGCGTCATAAACGCAGACTGCGCTTCTCCTTCCGACGGCGCCTGAATCCAGGGGATACCGAGCGCTGTCAGCAGCTCCTTTGCGGAATCCTTCACATAGGCATCCACCTTCGAAGACGCCATGGCATACTTTCTTGCTGACTCCGTATCGCCTTCCTTTACCGCACGCTCATACTCTGCCGCCGCATTCTCGCGAACCTGACGGCGTTTTTCCAGCGTCTCCATCTTAAATGCCGGCGGCTTCCCGTCGAAAACATAGACCGGCGTGATATTTTTCTCAACCAGATTTGCCGTTCGGAATAACAGCCCGCTTAAGTGTGAAGTAATTCTTCCCTCATCATCCATCAGCGGCATACCGTCTGACTGACGAATTCCGGATAAAAACTGATAGAGAGCGTTGTAGGCGTCAATTGCTGCAACTCCTCCGATAGAATCCCAGCCAGGGCTCTCAATACATCCGTCGAGAAGAGCCCGAAGCGCCACTCCCATTAGCGGTACATCCTGGACTTCAGACTGCCGACTGCCTCAACCACGGTCTGTGCAGTCTTGTCCTGTTTTGCAACAAGCTGACGGCCTAAGTCTTCCATTGCAGAGCGCATCATCTTTTCGCGGTACTTTGCCTCCTCCTCGAGTCTTCTGACACGGATAATAAGCTGGAGAAGAAGTCCGCCGAAACATAAAATCAGGACAAGAATGCCGACGGCAATTAATGCATCCTGCCACAGACGGCTTACGACAACGATTCCCGAAATTGCCATTAAGACAATGAGAAGTATCTCCGGGATAATGTCTCGAATATTCATAATTTAACTAAGGTGACGACAAATATTAAGTTAACTGTATGAAGGCGGGAAAAATTCCGGAAAGTGCAGCCTACTGCGGCATGGTTCTTTTACTGATTGCGGCAAATATTTTAGCCCTGCTTTTAATCAATCCTATGCAGAATGCCGGACTTTTTGCCTTCGAAGACCCGGATTCGGTTGGAAATGTGATTTTCTTCCTGTTTCTGATGCTGGTCTTTACCGCGATTCTTCTGCTTTTGATTCGCAAAAAAGCCCGCTTTGTTATCAGCGCGATTATTGCGCTCTCCCTTGCGGCGGTAATATACTATGTGGCATTTGCTCTGCTGTATCCGCTCATCCCGGAAATTGCGGCTCACCTTCTCGCGGCAGCTCTTGGCCTCGGCGGCATTCTGCTTCTCAAATTCTATCCGGAGTGGTTTGTAATTGATGCGGTTGGTCTGATTACCGCAGCAGGCTGTGCGGCAATTTTCGGTATTTCGTTATCCCCGCTTCCGGTTATTCTTCTGCTGATTCTGCTGATTGTCTATGATTATATCTCGGTCCACAAGACAAAGCACATGCTGACTTTAGCAGACGGTGTTATGCAGCAGAATATGCCGATTATGTTTCTGGTCCCAAAGAAACTGCATTACTCATTCCGCAGAAGCGGGCTTTCCATTCAGTCGCGAAAAGAGGAGAGAAGTGCCTATATGCTGGGACTCGGCGATGTGATTTTCCCGGGAGTTCTCATTGTCTCCGCACAGGTGTATGCAGGAGGATTTGCGGTTCTGGGAATCGCGCTTCCGGCTCTTGGCGCACTCCTTGGAGCTGTTCTTGGAATGGTTCTTCTGGCTCTTCCCATGCGTTCCGGAAAGCCGCAGCCGGGGCTGCCGCTGATTAACGGCTGTGCAACTCTTGGGTTTATCATCTGCTGTGTTGTTGCCGGTTCCTGGGACTGGCTTGCGGTTGGATTCTGGTAAATCGCGCATAAGGACCAAAAAAGGTTTATCCTATCTCTGCAAATAACTTAAGTTATGGTTACCTTAAATGAAGACTTCAAACCGGATGGAAAATACACCGGGTATCTTCTTCTTGCAACGCTTGCCCTTATCGTCGTTATCTGGGCGGCATGCTGTGCATGGATGTTTGTCGATTCCATCTTCACCATCCTCATCGTCATTGGACTTGCCGTTCTCGGCGTCTGTGTTGTTTTCGCCTGCATCTGGGCTCCGCTCTACTACAAGTCCGTGTTTTATCACTTAAACGACACGGAAATGACCTGGAAGCGTGGTGTCTTCTTTAGAAAAACCGGTATTGTCCCCTACAACAGAATCACCAACGTTGATATCGTCCAGGGTCCGGTTATGCGTCTGTTTGGCATCTCTCATCTGAAAATCGAGACCGCAGGAGGGGGAGCATCCAAAAGCTCTGCAGAGATACAGCTTGAAGGAATCAGTGATCCGGAGCCGCTTCGTCAGTTGATTATGGACTTTGTCCGCGGACAGAAACCGGCAGCAGCCGCAACCGGCACTGAATACAAGTCCCAGAACGCAGACCTGCAGGCATTACTCGAAGAGGTCACAGCGATTCGCCGCCTGCTGGAAGAGAGAAAATAATGCCGGAAAAAGAAGAACTTATCCTTGACCCGGATTTTACCGAAGAGGAGCACGCCGAGTTTGAACGGCTCGAAAAAGAATATCCTTACCGCGAAATCGAAGAGGAAAAAATCCGTGTTCCTATTCGTCCGGAAAAGATTAATGATACCAAAAACGACCGCGTCTTCCTTGCGGTCTTTTGTATCATCATGGCCGTCTTTCTGATAATTGTCGTATTTACGGCATTCTAATACTTTTTTAGAGCATCGTCTCCTGTAAAATCCGCAGAATATCCAGCGGACTCTCAGCAACCAGCGTCTTTGGCGGAATCTCCGTGGAAAACTTCGTCTCAAAGAAGTTCCGGTCCCCGTACTTGGCATAGACCGGCGTCATTCCAACCGCATATGCCGGCTCAATATCTCTTCTAATGGAATCTCCCACATACAGCACGTCATGCGGGGCACACTCCAGAAGGGACAGTGCGCACTCAAACGGTTCGTGATGCGGCTTCTTGTATCCTGTCATATCGTAGCTTACCACCACATCAAAATATTCGGAGAGGTTTGTAACAGCCAGCCGTTTCTCTGCTCCGTGAGCAAACGCATCAGTCACAATTCCCAGTTTATATCCGTCTGCCTTCAGGGATGTCAGAAGCTCGTGCACACCCTCATATGCGGTAAGTCCTGCATGCATCGCGGAATCATACGCTTCTACCGCTGCGAAATACTTCTCCACTGAAAAGCAGTCATGGGCAATCATGAAATCCTGCAGATTCGTGTGGTCCTCGACATGATGCTTCCAGCGAAGATAATAACTGAACAGCTCCTCACCGGTTCCGGCCTGCAGAAACTCCGCTGCTGCCGCACTTCCCCGCTGCATCGCTCCGATAAAATCAAACAGCGTATTATCCATATCAAAAAGAACTGCCTTATATGGTGCGGCGAGGAGAGTCTGCATACCTATATTTTCCCCTTTCCGCCATTTAGAGATGTCGAAGGATTCCCCTTCTGCGAATCCGCATGCCTTATTATCTGAGACGACAATATAACCATCATGACAAGTAAACCCGAAGAGGATGATTACGAAAAACTCTACCTGGTCTCCCGCCTGGTATATAATGGAGAAATTGATGCGGAAAAAGCATCCGCAAAGCTTTCTGCGATTCTCGGAAGCCCGGAGGTTTATAATAAAATCGTCTTCT
>JAGARL010000087.1 GCA_017622255.1 Methanocorpusculum sp. | reverse complement strand
AGTACTTGTTGGACTTCAGGCCGGGATAATTGACCCAAGTGATCTTCGGATGATTTTCCAGATATTCCGCAACTTTCTGTGCATTTTCACAGTGACGGCGTACACGGAGTTCCAACGTTTCCAGACCGAGTTCAAGGAGGAACGAGTTGAATGCAGACGGGATAGAGCCGAGGTCACGCATGAGCTGAGCAGTTGCCTTTGTAATATAAGCTGCTTTGCCGAAGCGTTCGGTATAGGTAATTCCGTGGTAGGATTCATCCGGTGTGCAGAGACCGGGATATTTGTCGGCATGAGCGGTCCAGTCGAAGTTGCCGCTGTCAATGATTGCACCGCCGACGCTGCTTGCATGACCATCCATGTACTTGGTGGTGGAGTGAGTGATAATATCTGCACCAAATTCAAACGGACGACAGTTGATGGGCGTCGGGAAGGTATTGTCAACAATCAGCGGAACCCCAATCTTGTGTGCGGCATTGGCGAACAATTCGATATCCAGTACAGTCAGTGCGGGATTGGAAAGGGTTTCTGCAAACACGCATTTGGTATTCGGCTTTGCTGCCGCAAGGATTTCCTCTTCGGTGGATTCGGGGGAGATGAAGGTTACGTCAATGCCGAGCTTCCGCATAGTAACGTCCAGCAGGTTGAAGGTACCGCCATAGATTGCTGCAGAGGAGATAATATGGTCACCGGCCCCGGCAATGTTGAACATAGCATAGAACGAAGCGGCCTGACCGGAGGAGGTGAGGATTGCCGCTACGCCGCCTTCCAGTTCCGCAATTTTCTTGGCGACGGCATCGTTGGTGGGGTTTGCAAGGCGGGTGTAGAAATATCCGTCTTCTTCCAGATCGAAGAGACGACCCATCTGTTCCGCATTGTCATACTTATATGTGGTGCTCTGGTAAATAGGCAGAATACGCGGTTCCCCGTTTTTCGGGGTATAACCGCTCTGCACACATTTTGTTCCGATTTTGTATGCCATAATTGATTTGTCCTTTCCGAATTATTCCGGCTTGTAGCTGCCCTTGAGGGAAACAACCCGGTTGAACGTGTTGTCGTTCTTGGAGTCCTTTGCAAAATAACCGATACGGACAAACTGGAACTTTTCACCCGGCTTTGCGTCAGCAAGAGCAGGTTCGATCTTGACGTTTTCCAGCTTGACTGCGGATTCGGGATTGAGGAAGTCGATATAGGTCTTTCCTTCCGGAAGCTCGTTCATGTTTTCTTCGGTGAACAGACGGTCGTAAAGAACGACGGTGGTGTCCTGTGCATACTTCGCGGACAGCCAGTGGATCGTACCCTTGATCTTACGGTCGGTCGGTGTGCCGGTACCGGTTTCAAGGTCTGCGGTGCAGTGAATTTCCGTAACTTTACCATTTTCATCATGTACGATTTCACCGCACTTGATGATATAGGAACCCATCAGACGAACTTCACTGTTCGGCTTCAGACGGAAGAACTTCGGCGGCGGAACTTCCGCAAAGTCATCGGCATCGATGTAAACTTCGCGGGTGAACGGAACTTCACGCTTGCCTGCGTTTTCATCGTTCGGATTATTCGGAATTTCAAAATATTCGGTCTTGTCTTCCGGATAGTTGTCGATGATGAGCTTGATCGGATTCAGAACTGCGATCCGGCGTTCGGCCTTCATATTGAGTTCTTCGCGGACACAGTGTTCGAGAAGACCGATGTTGACCATGCTGTTTGCCTTGGAAACGCCGATTCTGCCAATGAAGTCAAGGATGGATTCGGGGGTATAGCCGCGTCTGCGGAGACCGCAGAGAGTAGGCATTCTTGGATCATCCCAACCGTCAACAATGCCGTTTTCTACGAGATAACGGAGATATCTCTTGGAGAGAACGGTATTGGTGATGTTCAGGCGGGAGAATTCGATCTGACGGGGCGTGGACGGTACGCTGCAATGTTCGATAACCCAGTTATAGAGAGGACGATGGTCTTCGTATTCCAGCGAGCAGAGACTGTGCGTGATGCCTTCCAGAGCGTCCTGAATCGGGTGAGCGAAGTCGTACACCGGGAAGATGCACCACTTGGTTCCCTGTCTGTGGTGT
>JAGARL010000008.1 GCA_017622255.1 Methanocorpusculum sp. | reverse complement strand
TCTCCGTTCGCAATCGTCTATGAAGACACTGAACTTCCAACCGACGAACCGGAGACTCCGGAACAGCCGACTGAAAGCCCGGCACCAATCCTTGCAGTCCTTGCAGGTCTCGGCGCAGCAGTCGTCTTAAGAAGAAAGTAAGAGGGAACCTGTTTGTCAGAGAACCCTCTGACTACTTCCCTTTTTTTCTTTAGAAAAATTCAGAAAAACAAAAACCGAGCAACCTGCTCATCCGGGTGGAGAGTATCTTCACTCCACGTAAGCACCCGGATTTCATTTCACCGGCACTCTCCGGAAATGAAACCCGATAAGACAACTGCCGGCTGCAAAACAGCAGATGTCATAACAGTACAATTACAATCCGTAACATAAGTCATTTGCGTTATGGAAATCCTGAAAAACTGCATCAGATACCCGAAAACCGGATATCCAATCTTTTCTCTAAAAAAAGTTATTGTGCCTCAAGCACAATTTCCAGATAGGATTTGGTAAGGCGTTCTCCAACGATTCCTGCCATTTCCGCAATTTCATCAATGACGGCAACTGCCTCATCCTCGGACAAATCCGCGTTTGCCTCGATTTCCGAGAAGACACCGACACCAGGGACTTCATCTAAGGTTACAATTGCCTTTGGCACCCGGTAGATTTTGCGGTGTTTGTCAACCGCGGCTGTTTTCCGGTAGCCGATTCTTTCCAGAAGGACAGCAAACTCTTCTCCGGATGAGAGGTCCACAATAATTTCCTCGCGTGCCTTGAAGCCTTCGCGCCCTACTTTCGGGCCTTTGTAGGTGATGCACGGCGGCATGATTTTTCCGCACTTCTGATTGCTTACGTAGCGAAGACGCAGTGCCTCGTCGGTCTCTGCAAAATCCTTGTGCGGGGCGTTGAAGTACACATCATGCTCATCCTGATCAGCGATTAACTCGGCATTGTTTTCGATGAGTCTGGCCTCAATTGGCTCAAGAGCAGCAACGCGGACTTTTATCTCAATCTCAAATCCCATGAATAGTATTGGGCAGGGATACGGGTTAAGTCTTCTGGATGATGGATGTATAAATAGAATCAGCGGGATATAATAGAGCATGAAGAAAACCGCAGTATTTGCCGTTCTCCTCCTCTGTACTGCCGCAGTGCTGACTGCCGGATGTGTGGGACCGGCAGAACCGATTGACTATCCCACAGCATTAATCGGTGACTGGAAAAGCGAAGGAACATATGATGCACCGGGAGATGTCAAGTTCCACATGATTTACCACTTCAACGCGGACAACACCGGAACCGTTGTTGCGGACGTAAACGGAAAGGAGCTCAGTTCCATTGATGTATTCTGGGGATATGTAGACAAGAACGGATATATTGTTGGATACACCACAACCGGAAACGGAGATTATCTCTACATCTCAGAGGACGGGAAAAAATTAGTAAATGAGTTCGGTGAGACGTTCAAGAGAATATAATTCTCTTTTAAAAAAAACAGAAATTATTTTCTTTTTTCCACGAACTCCTTAATCCGCTGAATCGTTTCGGCATGGAGTTCATGTTCCATGAAACAGGCATCCTTGTCCGCAGTATCTGCAGAGACACCAATCTGTTTCAAAAATTCCACTAAGACATCGTGACGGAAGCGAACCTGCACCGCAACATCCCGTCCGGTATCAGTCAGCGTAACGCCCTCATACTTCCGGTGCACAATCAGCCCCTTTTTCGAGAGCTTCACAAACATCTCGGAAGCAGACGACGGAGAGACACCCAAATCATCTGCGATATCACGGGCCTTTGCATAGCCTTTCATCTCGGAAATGTTGAGGATGGATTCCAGATAATCCTCCTCCTTCATCGTAAGACGGCAGTGGGCAGAGGATGCGGCAGAAGCTTCCACTTACTCAGCCTCCGCTGGAACTGCCGGGACTTTGCCGCAGAAGATTTCCAGAACACCGTTTTTCAGACGGGTCTTAATAGAAGACGGGTCGATGCCGGCAAGCGGAAGCTCGGCGCGGTACTCGCGGTTTTCGCCTGCTAACAGCTGCAGTTTGCCGTTTGTGTAGCTGAGCGTGAAATCATTCGGACACTCACCCGGAAGTTCGGTCTGAATCGTAAACGAGGTCTCGCACTCGAAAACCTCCACCGGAATCATGCGGGAAGGAGATGCCGCATTCTGCGGACCGCCGCCTACCACAAATTTGACGCCGACGATTGGCGGAACTCCGTCTTTGCCGGGAATCTGGTTTCCCAGTATTTTATGAATGATATCCATCAGATCTTTGTATGAGTCGTCGTTCGGGTTGCCCATGACGTATCCTCCAAAACCGGAAGGGGAGTTCCGGTTTATTATTACTGATTAAGTATTTCTTTGATTCTGCTAAAGTCTTTCTGATGGTTCGTCAGAAGACGGGAAAGCTCGGCAATACTCTCGTCAGTTTCTGTTCCCGCATATTCTGCGGCTTCAATTTTGCTTAACGCCTTTTCCAGGAGTTTTCTCTCCTCTTCGTTGTAGCGGTACTGCCAGGAGCTGCGCTCGGCTTCTCTGCGTCCTGCAGTGTCAAGGGATGGTCTGACGCGCTGTAATGCCGCATCGAAGTGGCGGGCAAAGATTTTCACGCTGGAGACGGCAAGCGAGATTTCGGCGGCATCACGGCCTGCCATCGCGCGGATGAACTCGCGAAGAGCCGTCATCTTTGCTTCGCGGACTAAGGCTTCAATGTCTGCGCCGACAAATCCGTCGGTCTTTTCTACCAGGGTATCCACACTGACGTCCTCGGAAATCATCTCGGAGACTTCGCGGAGATAGACTTCCAGAATCTGTTTTCTGCCTGCCTCATCCGGCGGCGGCACAAAGATGTGCTGTTCCAGGCGTCCGGGGCGCATTAATGCCGGATCAATCATATCCGGACGATTGGTCGCACCAATGACGACGACATTCTTGAGCTCCTCCAAGCCGTCAAGCTCGGTTAAGAACTGGCTGACGACGCTTTCGGTCACGTGGGAAGAGCCTTCATAGCTTCCCCGCTTCGGGACGATGGCGTCGATTTCATCGAAGAAGATAATCGACGGGGCTGCAAGACGTGCTTTGCGGAAGATTTCGCGAACGCCTTTTTCAGACTCGCCGACCCATTTGGACATGAGTTCCGGACCTTTTACCGAGATGAAGTTGCACTCGGATTCATTGGCGACCGCTTTTGCAAGAAGCGTCTTTCCGGTTCCCGGCGGACCGAAGAGGAGGAATCCTTTCGGCGATTTGGTGGCGAACTGTTTGTACACATCCGCATATTTAATCGGCCATTCGACTGCCTGCTGGAGTTCATCCTTGACAGAGTCGAGGCCGCCGACATTGTCCCAGTGGATGTCCGGAACTTCGACGAAGACCTCACGCATGGCGCTCGGCTGGACCATCTTTAAGGCAGACTCGAAGTCTTCTGCGGTGACCCGCAGGCTTTCGAGCTTCTCCGGGCTTGGGGTTTCGTCCGGGTTCATGTTCGGGAACTCGCGGCGAAGAGCGTGCATGGCAGCCTCTTTGGCAACGAGGGATAAGTCCGCACCGACAAATCCGTGGGTTCTGTCTGCGTAGCGTTTGATGTCCACGTTTTCAGAGAGCGGCATGTTTCTGGTGTGGATTTCCAGAATCTGTTTTCTGCCGTCCTTGTCCGGAACGCCGATTTCAATCTCGCGGTCGAAACGTCCGCCGCGGCGAAGGGCAGGGTCGATTGAATCCGGCAGGTTGGTTGCGGCAATTACGATGACTTTTCCGCGGGATTTCATGCCGTCCATTAAGGAGAGGAGCTGGGCAACGACTCTGCGTTCCATCTCGCCTTTGGATTCGTCACGCTTCGGGGCGATGGAGTCAATTTCATCGATGAAGATAATTGCCGGTGCATTCTTTTCCGCTTCCTTGAAGATGTCGCGGAGTTTTTCTTCGGAGTCGCCGTAGTATTTGGAGACAATCTCCGGACCGGAGATTTCATAGAACTGTGCCTGGGATTCGGTTGCGACCGCTTTGGCGATTAAGGTCTTACCGGTTCCCGGCGGGCCGTAGAGGAGAACACCCTTTGGCGGTTCAATGCCGAGTTTTTCGAAGACCTCCGGATGCCGGAGCGGGTACTCAATCATTTCGCGAACCTGGGAGAGTTCGCGGCCTAAGCCGCCGATGTCTTCATAGTGGACTTCCGGACGGTCTTCTGCTTCGTCTTCTTTGTGGACACGGTCTTTATAGATGAACTGGGTTGCCGGAGTTACAATGGCATAGTCCGACGGGGAGACGTCGGAGACGAGGAAGTTGTAGTAGTAGGAGTAGGTGAACTCATATCCTTTGTAGACCAGTTCTCCCTGCAGTGTGTCGCGGAAGATTTCGCTGTCCTTGACTTTGACGCCTTCGTCACGCGGCTGGATGGTGATTTTGTCTGCATAGAGCGGCGTGATTTTTTCCAGGGAGACTGCGCTGTCGAAGTTTGCCGCAGATTTTAAGCGGACATCCTTGGTTAAGACAATCTTTCCCGGATAGACATTCGGGTGGAAGCGGGCTTTGGCGAGGGCGGTTTTCTCACCAGTGATTTTTACATAATCACCGGCAGAGATGCCGAGTTTTCCCCGGTCATCATTGGAGAGGAAGGCATAACCGCTCTCGTTGCTGTACGCATGCTGAACGATTAAAGAGATTTTTTTGGTATCTGTCATATTTTCATCACGTTGGTTTTGTGTTTACTTTAGGTAAGATATTGAAGTATTTAAAGAAATTCCATACGGCAAACTTTTGAACCTCATACGAATAGTATTTATAGTCACACAACACGCCAAACACACAGGCGCGCAGGAGAAACAGCACTCAGAAGTGTTTTTGGAGTTTGAAATAAACTTTATAATGATTTATATAAAATCTGAGTTTTGGCAGGCGAGTGGGGATTGTGTGCGGGGAGTGCGAGTAAAAAGAAAACCGCGAATCAACGCGA
>JAGARL010000086.1 GCA_017622255.1 Methanocorpusculum sp. | reverse complement strand
ATGGGGCAGGAGAGTTTCTGCCGGATGATTGCGGGAACGTCCACGGGAGTTCCGGCGCCGGATAAGGCAAAGGCGTTAAAGGAAAAGTACGGAACCGGAAAGCGCGGAGTGCATTACGCCGGCGAGTGGAAAAAAGGTGAGACTGCGGTGAAAAAGAGAGGACGGAAGTAACTCTCTCCTTTTTTTATTTAGAAATCAAACAGCGTTTTTTGTTCCCGGATATCCTTTAGAAGGCCCATTCTGGGAATCCAGAAACTGGTATCCAGCATAACAGACGCCGCAGATACCGCCTCGGAGAGCGTTCCGAAACGCTTTGGATCTTTTGCGAGCGCCGCGTGTGATGCCTCGCGGATAACCCACACACCCAAAGGCGCCCAGTACTCTCCTGAAATATCCCGGATACAGATAACGCGGGCACAGCAGCGCCGGCGGTGCAGGTACTCTAAGACCGCAAGACGTGCCGCATAGTACGCGCCGCCAATTGGTGAATACTCCCGCTTTGTCTTTCCTTTTTCCCCGTCGATAATAATCGTCTCCTCATCATCTGCCCAAAGCGACTTCTTCTGCCAGCGCTCAATCATCTCAAAGCGCCAGTCGTTGGACGGAATCAGAATAAAGCACAGCGTATTCCCATGCAGGGTATCACAGAACACCTCAAACTCCGGAAGGGCTGGAAGCCGGAGAACCTCTGCCTTGTACGACGAGCAGAGCATATCATCCGTTGCCGTAATCGCCCAGCGGGTTGGAACGACTTTCCGGTTCTTCTCAATACCCATCAGACCTGCGGAGAGCAGATTCGTAATCTTATACACATCCGTCCCGTTCTCAAACAGAATCCGGGCCGCCTCCGTTGCCTTCAAATCCGTATCGGATGTACACGCATCCACAATCCGCGACACCTTTGCATTATCAATAACGTCCAGGCGCTTCATCTCTCCGGAAAGTCCTGTGGGTGTCACATCACCGTCAAACGACAAATCAAACTGAATCGGCTTGGTAAATGCTACTTCCACATCCAGCGGCTTGGATGACAGCGCAATCTCCTGCACTTTTCCGACATCCGGCACCTTCACGTCCAGCTCCTTTCCTCCGCGAATCGTCCGGGAGCGGATGGAGACAATATCATCGATGGAAAACTTATTGCGCACCCAGTCCAAGGGATTGTCGGAATCATTAATCATTAAAGGGCCGCCGACCACTTTTGGATAGCCGAAGCTTCCGACAAAAACCGAAGGCGACGCGCCCATATATTCCGAAATCGGTTTTGTCTCACGCAGCGCATGAAACCTGCGGGTAATCGGACACGCCGGAAGGCCGCACATTCCTTTTCCCTTACAGACCGCACACTTGGAAGGCATGAATAAACAATGTTGGCGCAGCAGAAATAAAGACTCTCCGGAGATAGTGAGGCGGCAAATTCATATTGATTAATCGTGATAAATATATGCGTTATGAGAGAACTTCGCATCCACGGAAGAGGCGGCCAGGGTTCTGTGACTGCTGCTGAGCTTATTGCCACAGCAGCGTTTACTGCAGGCGTCTTTTCCCAGGCCTTTCCGGCGTTCGGTGTAGAACGCCGCGGCGCGCCGGTCCAGGCATTCGTGCGATTCAGCGACGAAAAGATTCGCCTGAGAAGCCAGGTCTACGAGCCGGACTATGTAATCGTTCAGGACAGCACCTTAATCCGCGACGTAAACGTATTCTCCGGAATGAAGGACGGAGGACTTGTCCTCATCAATACCGAAAAGAAAGGAGAATACAATGTCCCGGCAGGAGTAAAAGTCATTGCCTTTGATGCAACCAAGATTGCTATCGAAGAAATCGGACTTCCAATCACCAATACCACTCTTATGGGGGCATTTGCCGCTGCAAGCGGAGAAATCACCCTCGAAGCCCTCAAAGGTGCTATCGAGGAAAGATTCCCGGGCAAACTTGCCGTAACCAACTTTGCCGCAGCAAAACGTGCATATGAAATGATTCAGGAGGGAGCATACTAATGCCGCTTGGAATTGGCTGTACCGCAAGACCGGGACAGAGCAGAAATAATAAAACCGGTTCATGGCGTGTCTACTACCCGATTTTAGACACCGAAAAATGCACCAAGTGCGGAACCTGTCAGCTTATCTGTCCGGAAGGCTGTATCACGCAGAACGAGGACAAGACCTATGCAATCGACCTCGACTTCTGCAAGGGATGCGGAATGTGTGCTGAAGAATGCCCGGACAAGGCAAAAGCAATCTCAATGCATCTGGAGGAAAAATAAATGACCATGCAGATTATGGAAGGTTCCATCGCTGTGGCAGAAACAGTTCGTCTCTGTCGCCCGCAGGTAATCTCCGCATATCCAATCACCCCGCAGACCCACATCGTTGAAGGTCTCGCATCTATCGTTGCAGACGGCAGACTCGATGCAGAATACATCTGTGTGGAGTCTGAATTCTCCGCACTCTCTGCCTGTATCGGTGCATCCGCTGCCGGCAGCCGTGTCTACTCTGCAACCACCTCTCAGGGACTTGCCTTAATGGCAGAAGTTGTTTTCAACTCCGCAGGTATGCGTCTCCCGATTGTCATGGGAATCGCAAACCGTGCAATCTCTGCCCCGCTTTCCATCTGGAACGACCAGCAGGACTCCATCATGATGAGAGACTCCGGATGGCTCCAGTTCTACGCAGAGGACAACCAGGAAGCAGTTGACCTCCACATCTTGGCATACAAAATTTGTGAAGACCACAACATCCTGCTCCCGGCATTCGTCTGTTTCGACGGATTCATCCTCTCCCACGTGTACGAGCCGGTTGACATTCCGGACCAGGAAGCAGTTGACGCATTCCTTGGACCATTCAACCCGTACCAGAAGCTCGACTGTAACGACCCGATCTCCTTTGGTATGTACGCAACCCCGGAGTACTACCTTGAGTTCAGATACGAGCACGACCAGGCAGTAAAGCGTGCCGCAGAAGCATTCAAGAAGTACGGAAAAGAGTTCGGCGAGAAGTTCGGACGCGACTACTCCGAGCTTGTTACCCAGTACAAGATTGAGGATGCCGAGACGATTATTATCGCTATGGGTTCCATCTGCGGTACTATCAAGGACGCTATTGACGAGATGCGCGAGGCAGGCAAGAAGGTTGGTCTTCTTGGTATCCGCTGCTTCCGCCCGTTCCCGTCCGAAGACCTTCGTGCACTCTTAGGCAACGCAAAGCGTGTCGCAGTTCTCGACAAGAACGTGAGCCTTGGTGCAAAGGGCGCTGTTGCTCTTGAAGTGAAGGATGCCTGCTACGGTATGGACCTTCCAATCTATGACTACATCTTAGGTCTCGGAGGCCGTGATGTCAGAAAGTCCGACATCAAGAACATTGTTGCACTCTGTGAAGAGGGCAAAGGCGATATGTTCTACGGACTTCGCGAGGAGGTGCTCTAAATGGTTGACAGAAAGCTTGAGAACTTCGACTGCGGTCACCGCGCATGCGGAGGATGCGGAGCATCTGCAGCTGTCCGTATGATTTTAAAGGGAGCGGGAGAGAACACTATCGTTGTCTCTCCGACCGGATGTCTGGAGGTTTTCTCCACTCCGTACCCTGAGACCGCATGGAAGACTCCGTGGATCCACTCCCTGTTCGAGAACGCTTCCGCACTTGCATCAGGTATCGAAGCATCCTTAAAGAAGCAGGGCAGACTCGGCAAGGAAAAAATCTTAGTCATCGGCGGAGACGGTGCAACTGTTGATATCGGAACGATGTGTATCTCCGGTGCATTCGAGCGCGGACACGACTTCACCTACATCTGCTACGACAACGAGGCATACATGAACACTGGTATTCAGCGCTCCGGTGCTACCCCGTACGATGCAGACACCACTACTTCTCCGGCTGGCGTCTGCTCCACTGGTAACAACCGCCCGAAGAAGGACCTGCCGCAGATTTTAGTCGCCCATGGTTCTCCGTACGTCGCAACCGCCACCATGGCATACCCGATGGACCTCATGAAGAAGGTCGAGAAGGCCATGAACACTCCGGGACCATGCTACATCCAGGTTCACGCACCATGCTGTACCGGATGGGGATTCGACAGCGCAAAGACGATGGAAATCGGCAGAATGGCTGTTGAGTGCGGTCTCTGGGTTAACTATGAGATTGAAAACGGCGAGCTTGTCTCTCAGAAGAAGGTCAAGCGTGTTCCGGTCGATGCCTACCTCCAGGCACAGAAGCGTTTCCGCCACCTCTTCAGACCGGAGAGAAACGAAGCTGAGATTGCAAAGATTCAGGCAATCGCAGACAAGAACGCCAAGAAATACGGCATCGATATTGAGTAACTTCTGTTACTCAGCTTTTTCATTTTTCGACTCCCTTTTCTTTTTTGAAAAAAATTAGAGTACTTCCCGCAGGATTTCCACCGGATGTTTCCTGTGCGGGGCAGGGTCTTTGATGGAGTAGAGAATCATGTTGATTCCAAGGATTATCACATGGAATGCAATGTGTTCTGTCGGTTCATAGATGAGAATCAGACCGAAGATGACTTCCAGAATACCCATAATCAGCGGGAAGAGAAAGTTCTCTTTGTTGGTCAGCCGGTAGAGGAAGGTATTGATTTCCTTTGCTCCTTTGCCGAGACCAAGCAGTCCCCAGATAACACCAAGGAGCAGGAGCGACGAGTTCTGAGATACGAAGACAACAACTCCAAGGAGTGCGAGAACCAGTGACTCTCCCATCGTTGATGTTCCGGGATGCCGGTAGTTCTTCTCAACTCTGCTGACAACAACGCCGAACGCACCGGCGGCGGTCATGGAGAGCCCTACAATCAGCGGAATGAGTTCTGAGAATTGTGTTGGAAAGAGAATGCAGAAAAGACCGACACCAAGCAGGAGAATCCGGACACGAAAGGACGCAATCCGTTCCAGAGAGTCAACAATCGTCATCTTCGAAGAAACCCAAACAGTCCTTTCTTCTCGACAACGTCCGCCTCAATTATGATGTTTCCGCGTTTCTTGGGAGACATGACGCCAAGGCCTTTTCCTTCCGGCGGGGCAAAGCGGTCACCGGTTTTGATTCCTGCAGGGACAGTGATTTTAATGGTCTTTTTGAAGAGCAGGTCTAACGGAAGCTGACCGCCGTTTTCGGCAATCTTTTTCGGGATTGCCATTTTGTGGATGAGATTATTGGTTTTCTCGTCCATCTCCCAGTTCTCTTCGGGGATTATTTTCAGGTTTACGTAGAGGTCGCCCCGCGGTTTTCCGTCAACCGGAATGCCGTATCCTTCAACTCTGTAGCGGCGAACGCCGGGATAGACTTTGACTGCTACGTGTTCTCCGGCAACTTTCATGGGGATTTTTCCTTTGCCGTAGGCGGCAAGGCTTAAGGAAATCGGATAATCCGTCTCGATATCTCCGCTCTTCTTCGCCATCCCGGACATTTTCCGCCCGCGCGGACCGGCAGGCGCGGATGCTCCAGCGGCTTCTGCGGCGAGGTCCGCATCATAGGACTTTCTGTCCTCGGCATTCGACAAAACCTCGTATGCCGCCATAATTTTGAGCAGTCGCTCGTTATATTCCTCTTTTTTCGCCTCGTCGTTTCCGGCTCTGTCAGGGTGGAATTGTTTTACCAGAGACACGTAGGCTTTCTTGATTTCCTCTGCGGTTGCGTCTTTGGAAACACCAAGGACGCTGTAGTGGCTGTCTTCTCCCATTGAGCTAATATAGGAGGCAGACACATAAATATCTTCTATGTATATCGGCATTGACCACGGGACAACCTCCCTCCGGTTTGCGGCAGACACCGGCGAATATTTTAAGATTACCCGTGAGGAAGCAAAGGAGTTCACGGTTCAGATGCTGGAACGGCTCTGTCCTTTAGCAGAGATTGAAGGAATTGCGCTCTGCTATTCGATGGGGGACAACTTCACGAAGATTACTGATGTGAAAAAGCT
>JAGARL010000085.1 GCA_017622255.1 Methanocorpusculum sp. | reverse complement strand
TTACATATTCCGCAAGCTTATAGCCCATTGCAAGTCCGCCGCAGGAGTGTCCGTGAAATGCCACTGCATCCGCAAATGATTTCATAACAAGTAATAGTACCCGCGGGCAGATAAATCATACGATTCCTGAGTTTGTAATTGGTTCAAACATACGTTTGCGAAATCATTAATACGCAGTAACACCAATTTACAATTCGTAACACTATGAGAAAGCACATCCTCCTCTTTACCGCACTGCTTGCCGTATTTGCCGTACTCATCTCGGCAGGCTGTGTAACAACCGACTCTCCCGGAGACAGTGAGGGAATGATAACTGTCACCGATGCCTTCGGTCGTGAAGTTTCCATCCCCGAAAACCCGGAGAAAATCGCTGTCGTCGGCTCCGGCTCGATGCGCTACTTTGTCTATCTGGGAATTGACTTAGATGATGTCTGCGCAGTTGATTATCAGGACAGTAAACTCAATAAACAGACATTCAACCTCAGACCGTACTCACTTGCCAACCCGGAGATTCTCGAAATCCCGGAGGTCGGCGCGGCAAAAGGTGTGGTTGACAATGAAAAACTTCTCATGTCCGGCGCAGAGATTCTCTTTATGGGAGGGGCTTCCAGCTCGAACGCTGAGGTTGCAAACGAGATTCAGGAAAAGACCGGTATCCCTGTAGTGATGTTCTACACCGGAAACTACGTAACCGATGCAGAAAAGATTCAGGACACTCTTCTGATGCTGGGAGAGATTCTTGGAAAAGAACAGCGGGCAAAAGACCTGATTGCCTACTTCGATGCAGTCGAGGCTGACCTGAAGAAGAGAGTTGCCGGACTTTCTGCGGGTGAATCGGTCTATATCGGCGGTGTGGCATACAATGGATATCATGGACTCGATGGAACTGATCCGACCTACTATCCGTTTTCGGTTCTGAACATCAAGAATGCCGCAGGCGAAGTGTCCTCGGTTTCCCAGACCGGATACGCACAGATTTCCAAGGAGAAACTTCTGGAATGGGATCCGGATTTCATTATCGTTGATCTCTCCACCATCCAGGCCGCAGAAGGCGGCGCTCTGGTCGAACTGAAGAACGACCCGTCATACCGTGAACTGACAGCAGTTAAGAACAGCATGGTCTATACGGTAAATCCGCACACTTCCATGAACGTCAACCACGAGACGACCTTAGCCAACGCATACTTCATTGGAAAACTCCTCTATCCGGAACAGTTCGAGGACATTGATCCGGTAAAGAAGGCGGATGAAATCTATACCTTTGTCGTCGGAGAGCCGGTCTTTGACCTCTTAAGCGCCAATGTTGACAATCTCTCCTATCAGCGGGTACTCTTCAACAGATAATAATCTATGAACAACCAACTAGTACATACATGAAGCACGACGCAGCAGACTACAAATCCTATATCGGGAAAAAAGCCGGCATCATCATAGCCGGCATTTTCCTCTGCGCAGTGCTGTTCCTGATTACCATCTCGGTCGGCGCCATCACCATCCCTCTGCCGGATGTGCTTGCCACAATATTTGCCGGTCCGGGAGGTACTGGATTATTTGACCGTGCTCTCTGGAACATCAGAATTCCACAGGCGTTAACGGCAGTTGTCGCGGGAGCAGGCCTTGCAATTGCCGGTGTTGCGATGCAGTCGGTTCTCAGAAATCCGCTGGCGTCTCCCTTTACGCTTGGTCTTTCCAATGCCGCCGCATTCGGTGCCGCCGTCGGCATCCTGCTCTTTGGTGCGGGAACGACCGGCAGCAGCATCGCTGACGCGGTTGTTGTCAACAACCCGTATCTGACGACCGTCTGCGCATTCGTCTTCTCTCTTGCAACAACGGGAATCATCTTAGCCATTGCAAAAGTCCGCGGAGCAACCCCGGAGACTATGGTTTTGGCCGGCGTTGCAATCAGTTCTCTGTTCTCCGCAGGGCTGATGGCGATTCAGTACTTTGTCGATGACACCCGTCTTGCATCCATTGTTTTCTGGCAGTTCGGTGATGTATCACGTGCAAGCTGGAGCGAACTTGGATTAATCGCGGCGGTTGTTGCGGTATGTTCCCTCTATCTCTTCTGCAAACGCTGGGATTTCAATGCGATAGATGCCGGAGAAGAGACGGCAAAAGGGCTTGGCGTCAACGTCAGCCGCACCCGTCTCCTGGGAATGATAGCTGCATCGCTTATCAGCGCAACTGTTGTCGCCTTCCTTGGCGTCATCGGTTTTGTGGGATTAGTCTGCCCGCATATGATGCGCAGAATTGTCGGCGACGACCACCGCTTCTTAATTCCGGCAAGTGTCATCTGCGGAGCACTCCTGCTTCTGGCGGCAGACACCATTGCCCGAACAATCCTTGCCCCGCAGGTTCTCCCGGTAGCGGTTCTGACGTCATTCCTTGGAGCGCCAATATTCATCTACTTAATCATTAAAGGGAGGAGAATGTGACCGGCGATCATTCACACCACGGACATATGCATGACCATGAACACATGCACGGAGACGGTGTTATCCACTCCCATCCGCACTCGCACGAGGAAAACCATGAGCACCACAGCGACTGTCCGGGAGAAGCGATTCTCAAAGTGGACGGTGTTGCCTTCAGCTACAAATCGCATTCGGTTCTGGCGGACATTGAGGTCGGTGTTTCCCGCGGAGAGATTCTGGCAATCTTAGGACCGAACGGTGTTGGAAAGTCCACACTTCTTCGCTGTATGAATATGATTCTCCGCCCGCAGAAAGGAGCAATTCTGGTTGACAATGCGGACCTTTCGAAGATGTCGGCAAATGAGATTGCCAAGAATGTCGGCTACGTTGCCCAGAGAAGCGAAGCGGCCCGCATGACCGTTTTCGATTCAGTCCTGCTCGGCAGAAAGCCGCACATCAGCTGGAAGCTGACCAAAGAGGACTATGCAATGGTCGAGGATGCCCTTGCCAAGTTTGGTCTTTCCTCGATGCAGCTTCGCTACATTGATGAAATCTCCGGAGGAGAACTGCAGAGAGTCTGTGTCTGCCGTGCTATTGTGCAGGAGCCGTCGGTTCTTCTGCTCGATGAGCCGACATCAGCTCTTGATCTCTCGCGGCAGATGGAGATTCTGCACCTGATTCGCCACGTTGTTGACCAGCATAACTGTGCAACGATTATGACGATGCACGACTTAAATCTCGCCCTACGGTTTGCGGACCGTTTCGTTTTCATGAAGGGCGGAAAAATCTATGCCGCCTGCGACAAATGGGGTGTTACTCCGGAGCTGATTCAGGAAGTGTATGGCATTGAGGTGGATGTGATTTTCCACAATGAACTGCCGGTAGTAATACCGAAGTAAATCTTCTTTTTTGTGTATTGTAATATAAAAAAAGTATTTTTAAGCCTTCTTTGCCGAAGAGCGGGCAACGAATGCTTCAATGATTGCGATGATTCCAAATGCTACGAGGAACATTCCGCTGACATCAAGGATGGTGAATGCGGAGATGAGCGGCTGGGCAAGGAAGAGAATACCTAAGAGAATTCCAAGCACACCGGTGATTCCGGAAAGCACTCTGTTTGCGGTTTCAATCTTCCTGGTAAATGCAATTAC
>JAGARL010000084.1 GCA_017622255.1 Methanocorpusculum sp. | reverse complement strand
TGAGCAAGACCGAAGGGCTTGCGACGCGAGCATCTGCGTTATCAGCGGTTTTATCTCACGCGTCCAAAGCACTCGCGAAAACCCGCACACAAAAAAAGAGAAAATTATTTTCTTCTCAGGACACCCGCAGCACACAGCCCGCCGAGCACCATGCCAAGTGCCGGTATCGGACTCTCTGCGGAATCATCAGACGGCGTGTTGTCAGACATCGGACCGTCTCCTGCGGTACAGTTCTTCACCGTGCCCTCATCCTGTCCGACCAGCGCATCAGAGAACACCTCGCCTTCTGCCTCGCCTGAGACAGAACCGGAAGTCAGACAGTCTGCAATCTTTCCTGCATTGTATCCGACAAGCCCTCCGGCAAACACCTGCGGCCAGTTGTCGTTATCATCTGCCGGGACTGCGGAAGCAGAAGCGGACACATCTGCGTCAGTCACACAGTCTTTAATCTCTCCGCTCTCATAATTCCGTCCGGTAATACCTCCGGCATACGTGTAGGTCCAGTCCTCTCCGGAACAGACTGCTGAGACATCACAGCTCTTTACGGTACAGTCAGCAATCACACCCTGATTCATACCGGCAACGCCTCCGGCATACATATCATCAGAGACTCCTGCCGCGGAGACATCAACACCTGCGGTACAGCGGGAAATCTCCTTGTTCCAGCTGACTCCGGCAATACCTCCTGCATACACAGACTCTGCACCGTTTGCATAGACCGTTCCTGCCGCGGTACAGGCATCAACTTTTCCGGACGTATCTCCGACAATTCCGCCGGCACCGACGGTATCATCATCCAGACTCTCTGCGGAAATCTCTACCTCAGAAGAACACTCCTGAATAACTCCGCCGGAATCATACCCGGCGATACCTCCGGCATAGACCGCACCGCTGAGCACATGAATCTCCGCAGAAGAGACACAGTTCTCAATGGTTCCCTGGAAGTTCATACCGGTAATGCCTCCGGCATACAGTCCCGGGTCATCATAGACGCCGGAAATCAGACACTTGACATACAGATTCTGAATCGTTCCGGCGTTGCTGCCGAAAAGACCGGTGCAGCGGTATGCAATCTCATCGATACTGTAGGTTACGGTCTTCTCGTTTCCGTCAAAGACACCGGCAAAACTCTTGCCCATGGAACTTCCAATCGGCGTCCAGTTCTCGTCCTCTAAGGCAAGGTCTGCGGTCAGCAGATAGTGTGCGGATGCATACATCTCCTCGCCGGCGTTCACGAGTTCAGCGAGCTTTTTCATATCCGCATTCGACTGAATCAGATACGGATCGGTCTCTGTTCCGGAACCGGAAAATGCCGCGGCTGCCGGGGATGCAAAAAGCAGACAGACGCAAAGCAGAATCGCGACGGCAAAAATCCGTCGTGCTGTTTTGTAAGACATAATTAACTATGTGAATCTTGTGATATAATATCCTTCCGACTGATAATCACATTGAGAAAACAAGCGCCGAGAGGGAGATTTGAACTCCCGAGGTGTTACCACCAGAGGCTTTCAAGGCCACCGCCTTTCCGGACTAGACTATCTCGGCTAATCGCCTTTACATATTGGCAGTCTGCATAAAAATAGATTTCTGAAATTCTGCGTGGTCTGCGTTCTTTCCACACGTATCCAGTGATTCGCAAAAAACTCTATCCAATACCCCCGCAACAACTCTTGCACCATGTTAAAGTACCTTCCCGCCAAATATATACCACAACATGGTTCTATCTCTTGACCCCATCTTCT
>JAGARL010000083.1 GCA_017622255.1 Methanocorpusculum sp. | reverse complement strand
AATCTTGCGGACCGCAAGCATATAGTCACCAAGCTCTTTGATGACCTCATCATTGGTTGCCGGGTCTTTGACATATTTTCCTTCGAAGATACCGGCTTCAGCCGTGAAGTTTCCGTTTCCGTCAACCGGGCAGATAATCTGGAGACCGTACTTCTGACCGACAAGGTAGTCATCCCATCCGTGTCCCGGTGCGATGTGGACCATACCGGTATTTTCGAGGGCGACATAGTCTGCAACGACAACTTTGTGCTCGATGCCTGCCTGCAGCGGAACCTGGGATGCAAGTGGGGATACGTATTTGGTGCCCGCAAGTTCTGCTCCGGTCTTGGTCTCAATAATGTCGAACTTCTGGTATTTACCGTACTTTAAAATCTGTTCTGCTAAGTCTTTGGCAATCCAGAGGTCTTCTGTTCTGCCGTCCTTTTCTGCACGGCACTTTGCATAGACGAACTCTTCACCGACCGCAACAGCAACGTTGGCAGGAAGTGTCCACGGGGTAGTGGTCCAGATAACCAGGTACTCGTTTTCTGCTCCCTCAATCGGGAACTTGACGAAGATGGACGGATCGGTTTCGTCGGCGTACTCGACTTCAGCGTCGGCAATTGCTGTTCCGCATCTTGGACACCAGTTGACAACACGGCTTCCGCGTTCCAGGTATCCCTTGTCGGCACACTTCTTTAAGGTGTACCAGGCGGCCTCGATGTATCCTTTGTCAACGGTCTGATACGGATCGTCGAAGTCCATCCAGGTACCGATTTCCTTGAACTGGTCGCTCATTAAGTCCTTGTGGGTTAAGGCGAACTCGCGGCACTCTTCGATGAATTTGGCAACACCGTACTCTTCGATATCAGCCTTGTTCTTGAAGCCGAGTTTCTCTTCGACCTTGACCTCAATCGGGAGACCGTGCATGTCATATCCGGCACGCTCGATAATGTTTCTGCCGGTCATGGAGCGGTAGCGGATGATGGCATCCTTTAAGATTTTGTTCCAGGCAGTTCCTAAGTGGATGTAACCGGTGGTGTACGGCGGACCGTCAACGAAGAGCCACGGCTTTCCTGCCTCACGGAGTTTTCTGGTTTCGCGATAAGTGTTATTTTCTTCCCAGTACGCACGGACTTCCGCCTCGACGTTTTTCGGGACATAGCTTTCTGATACTTCTTTCATGTATTCCCCACGAATATGTCTCTATATATTGGTGTTACTTATAGAAAGTAATTGCCTTAGGGTTGAAAGAGGAAAGGGGCAAATACAAAACATTCCCTGATGGAATACTATTTTACCTCCGCACTCCACATACTTATTCAACGGTCAATATGGGAAACATGAGCATTCGACGATACGGACAAATCGCTGACGTCTTAGTCAAATACGGATTCGGCTTCTACCTAAACGAACTCTTCCCGGGAGCGGCTGTTTCCAGAACCGCGAAGAAAAGCCAGACAGACGACTACAGCGAATACTCTGCCTACGCAAGATTCCGCATGGCCTTGGAAGACTTAGGGCCGACCTTTGTCAAGTTCGGACAGCTCATGAGCACCAGAACCGAACTGTTCCCGCCGGAGATGATTGCCGAACTCTCCCGCCTGCAGGACAGAGTCGGAGTTGTTCCCTTCGACGAAGTAATCCCGACACTGGATAACTACATTCCCGACTGGCGTGACCTCTTCACATCCATCGACCCAAAGCCTTTGGCCGCGGCCTCCATCTCCCAGGTGTACCGTGCGGTAACTCTTGACGGGACGGTGCTCGCACTCAAAATCCAGCGCCCGAAGATTTCCGAGAAAATCGAACAGGACATAGGACTTCTCCGGTCCATTGCCAAACTCATCGAAGAGAGAAAGCCGGAACTGCGCATGTACAATCCGGTCTCTCTCGTCGAAGACTTCGGCGTCCAGATTCGAAAGGAGCTGGACTTCACCCGGGACGGAACAAACGCGGAACGCCTCGCCCGCAATATGAAAAACTCCGGCCTGCCGAAGATTAAAATCCCGAAAATCTACTGGGAGTACTCCGGACGCGAACTGCTTGCAATGGAGTTTGTCTCCGGCATCCGCAGTGATGATATCGATACCATCAAAGCCCACGGACTCGACCCGAAAGAGCTTGCAAGCTTATGTCTTAAGGCCTTCATGATTCAGATTTTCCAGGACGGATTCTACCATGGAGACCCGCACGCCGGAAACATCCAGATATCGCCGACCGGAGAAATCGTCTTCCTCGACTTCGGCGTCTGCGGCGTTCTCATGAAGGACATGCGCAATAAGTTCATCTCACTGATGCTTGCCCTCTTCTCCGCAGATACGGATTTGACCATCCGGTGCATCAAAAACTTAGGCGTCAAAATCCCGCAGGAAGGCTTAGAGGAAATCCGGGGAGAACTCTACCTCGCGCTTGACGATTTCCAGAGTCTCGGCTCGCAGATGAACTTCTCCACCCTTCTCGAAACCGTGCAGGGACTCTTCCAGACCTACAACATCAGAATCCCGCCGAACATCATGCAGCTTTTAAAGGCCTTAATGCTGGTCTCCAACGTTGCCTTCACGCTCGACCCGGAACTGCAGTTCGTCGATGAGGCACAGCCGTATCTGAAACAGATATTAGCAGACGACCTGAAAAACCCGGACAACATGCAAAAGCGTCTCCTCGAAGCGAAGATGAAGTTCGACGACCTCGCCAATGTCCCCAAACAGTTAAGCGGCGTTCTGGAGATGGCCTCGGAAGGAAAACTCAAAGTGGATATCGCGGCAAAAGAGGTCGGACGCTTAAGCGATACCATCAGCAGCTCGGTGGACAAACTGGTCATCGGTCTTATCATGGCCTCGATAGTTATCGGTCTTTCGCTGGTTGTGATGAGCCAGAACTTTGCGATGGGCATCATTCCGATTCTCGCCTATGTTGCCGCCGTCGCCATTATTATCGTCGTGTTCTGGACCATGCGGGCACGCTCACGGAAGAACAGATACTAACCCCCTCTTTTTTTTAAACCCTCTGTTTGAGATACAGTATATATTTGTTCCCTTACAGCAAGTATATATCACATCGGCGCAAAAGTGTATATTAGACTTAGAATAGCTGATAATTATGTCCGATATTACCATGAAACAGAGAATTCAGGCATTTGGAGTCAAACGGATTCTGAACTACCTGGATGCAGACCCGGACGAGAATATCCCCAAAGTTCTTGACTGGGTGGAAAAGTTTGACAAAGACAAGACTCTGGTGGAAAACGGCCCGCTGCCGACCGTAAAACGTGTTTTATCCGATAAGGAAAGTGTCTGGTACAAGTTTGTCCGCGACCTGTACGCAGATGTTGATGATGAGTTCAGAAAGAAGTTTTTTGAGAATTTCATGGTGAACTCGGTTATCCTCGGCCGCGAAAAGAAGATTAAGATGCGCGAGGAAGAGGGATGCAACATTCCGTGGGCAATTCTCATGGACCCGACTTCAGCCTGCAATCTGCAGTGTGTCGGATGCTGGGCTGCCGAGTACGGACACAAGATGAACCTCACCTTAGAGGAATGGGATTCCATTATCACCCAGGCAAAGGAGATGGGTACCTACTTCTTCATCTACTCCGGCGGCGAGCCGCTGGTCCGAAAGAAGGACATCATCAAGATGTGCGAAAAGCACAACGACTGTATCTTCCTGTCCTTTACCAACGGAACCTTAATTGACGAGGAGTTCGCCAAAGAGATGCTCCGCGTTGGAAACTTTGTTCCGGCAATCAGTGTGGAAGGCGATGCAGAGGCAACCAACGGACGCCGCGGAGAGAATGTCTATGAGCGGCTGACCAAAGGAATGGAGGTTCTCAAGCGCAACAAACTGCCGTTTGGCATCTCCTGCTGTTATACGAGCAAAAACGTGGATGCTATCGGCTCTGACGAGTTCATCGACGATATGATTGCAAAGGGTGCAAAGTTTGCCTGGTTCTTTACCTACATGCCGGTCGGAAAGGACGCAGTACCTGAGCTGATTGCAAAGCCGGAGCAGAGAGAGCACATGTACCGCTTTGTCCGCCACATCCGGGAGACCAGACCGATTTTCGCCCTCGACTTCTGGAATGACGGCGAGTATGTCGACGGATGCGTTGCCGGCGGAAGATTCTATCTCCACATCAATGCAAACGGCGACATCGAGCCGTGCGCCTTTATCCACTACTCGGACTCGAACATCAGAGAAAAAACCCTCCTTGAAGCATACAAGTCTCCGCTGTTTATGCAGTATCGGGAAAACCAGCCGTTCAACAAGAACCACTTACGCCCCTGCCCGTGTCTCGACAATCCGCACAAGTTAGTCGAGATGGTGGAAAAGTCCGGTGCAAAGTCCACTGATGTGCAGGCCCCAGAGGATGTGCACGATTTAGCCGCCAAGTGTCAGAAGGTTTCTGAAGACTGGGGACGCCGTGCAGATGAGCTGTGGGTAGAGAACCGTGCGGCAAAAGAAGCAGCACGCAAAGCCCGCGGCGAAGAATAACATACCATACTTTTTTTTACTATTTCCTGTGCGAAACGCCGGACATGCAGTCGGCAGAATAAAAAAAGAAAACCCAGAAGGGGTTATGCGCTGTGGTAGTGAGACAGCGGCTCGATAGTTATCTTGTTGTTCTTCATCGACTCAATCGCAAGGGCTGCCGCCTCTGCGCCGAAGATGGTTGTCACATACGGAATCGAGTAGTCGATGGTTGCCCGCATCATCTGGAAGTGGTCCTGGCGGGCGTTCTTGTCTCCCGGCGTGTT
>JAGARL010000082.1 GCA_017622255.1 Methanocorpusculum sp. | reverse complement strand
CGTTCTCCTATTTCGTTATCGCTATGGGAATGACGATGGGATTTGCAATGAATGGTGCGGGTGCTACAAGACCGGGTATGTATGCGGCAATCACCGGACAGGTTATCGTACAGGCAGGTCTTTCTGCAATTCTGATGATGACCGGACATCCAATCGAACAGATCTGGTTCGCCATTGTCGTAGGTTCTGTTGTGGTCTTCCTTGTTGACCTCTTCTTCTACAAGAGAGGTTCCTGGATGAAACAGAGACTGAACCTCGATTAATTTTTTTTTATAAAAACCTCTTTCTTCTTCTACGCACAATACATTGCGTATGACTTCTCTGCAGATTCTCGATGCTGCATCACCCAATACCGATTCTCCAGAGTACCAGCGCCTGGTATCCGTTACAAAGAAACTGATCGATGCAGGATTTACCATTTCCCGCATGCCTGCAGCAGATTCGGAAAACCCGGCGGCCAGAAGACTGCTGGAACAGAACGGGACAAAAATCCTCCCCATAGTTCTGGTCAACAACTTCCCGATGATTACCGGACGCTACCCGACAAACGATGAGTTAAAACAGATTCTCGCCGTTCCCGACGGAATCATCGAACCGAAACACTGCGGCTGCTGCTGTATTGAGGGATGCGGCTGTGAGTGACGTATGTCTTATCTGCGGAGCGCCGCTCAAATATCTGGATGCGGCAGAGGAGATGCAGTGTGCCGTCTGCGGCGGTGTGTTTTCCGGAAATGCCCGCTGTGAAAACGGGCATTATATCTGCGATGCCTGCCACGCATCACCCGCGGAATCCGCGGTCCGGGCGGTCGTGCTGCATACAACATCCAAAAACCCGATAGAGATTGCACAGCAGATGATGGCATCGCCTGCGGTGCATATGCACGGGCCGGAACACCACTTCCTAGTCGCAGCAGCCCTTCTTGCCGCATACAAAAACTCCGGCGGGGAGGCGGATATGAATACGGCTTTAAATGCGGTAATCTCCCGCGGAAAGCTGGTACCGGGAGGATTCTGCGGGATGGCCGGAAACTGCGGAGCGGCGGTATCGGCCGGGATATTTTTGTCTGTTATCCAGAAAACCACCCCTTTGTCGGAGGAGAACTGGGCGGCCGGGATGCGGATGACAGCCGCCTGCTTGGAAGCGGTTGCCAGGCACGGCGGTCCGCGGTGCTGTAAACGCGATTCCTTTGCGGCACTGACGCAGGCCTGCCGGTTCTTAAAAGAGGAAGCGGGAATCCTGCTGGAGGTATCAGACAGCATCATCTGCAGTCACTCATCTAAAAACCGCGAGTGTCTGAAAGAAGGGTGTCCATACTACTCCCCCTGATTTTTCTGCCGATTTTTTGCAATCTGCCCCGTATTTATCTCATTTGCAGAGAAGGTTTATATAGCCTGAATACATATTTAACAGTATCACAAAAGGTGATATAAAAATGTCTATCGGAATTGGAGACAATCTTGGCAAATCCTTCGGATTCGCAAAAGACAGCCTGGTCGGCAAGTGGCTGAACTGGCTTCTTCTTATCATCGTAACCGTCATCCCAATCGTAAACTTCATCGGACTGGGAACCTATCTGAAAATCTTCCGCGGTCAGAAGCCTGAAGTTGAAGGCATTGGAAAATCCTTCGTTGACGGTCTGCTTGTTTTCATCATCGCAGTCATCTACATGATCATCCCGGCAATCGTCGGCGCAATTCTCGGATTCCTTGGAGCTGTCGGTGCAGTTATCGCCGCAATCGTTGGATTCATCTTCATGCTCCTCTTAATCCCGGCAATCATCGGATTTGCAAAGGGCGGATTCGGTGCAGCATTTGCATTCGGTGACCACTTCGCAAAGATTGGAAAGGTTGGATGGGTTCAGTACATCTTAGCAGTTTTAGTTATCGCAGTCGTTGCAGCAGTCATCGGATTCGTCTGCGGAATCATCCCAATCGTCGGCTGGATCCTTGGATTAATCGTTGCACCATTCCTTGCAATCATGGTTTCCAAGTACTGCGCAAACCTTGCAGCATAATCTGAACAAAAACATCTTCTTTTTTTTACAACACACGTTCGCAGGAGAAATATCTTCTGCCCGGATTACTCTGAATTGAAAAAACAGCGAAAAAAAGACTGGTTAGATTCCAAAGAAAATCAGCATCAGACCGAGCAGTCCTCCAAGGAGAACAACCAGAAGAGCCCAGAGGGAAAGACCGACAATACCCAGAACAAGACCGGCGACGGCCAGACCTTTTATTCCCTGCTTCTTTTTCATGCAGAGCACCGAAAAGACAATTGCGAGAATCGAAAATACAAAGGATAACCCGGTGGAGAATGCGAGGACACCAAGAATTCCGAGAACCAGCGAGGCTATGGAAAGTCCGGTATTTTCCGTATCATATTCTTCAGTCATGATATATGCGTGAATCCTCTGCTGATAAATATCTGTTGGACGCCCGGTACTCCCAGTGAATTTATCTGTGAAGAGTACGTATTAATCTGTATTATGGCAGACAACATCTTAACAACCCCCTGGGGTAAGCCGGTCACCGGAGAGAAAAGCCCGTTCATTGCCCTGATTTTAAGCTTCTTCTTACCGGGCGTCGGCATCATCTATGCCGGAAGAGTCGGCTTAGGTCTCGTTATCCTCCTTCTCTCGGTTCTCCTTGCCGCCGTCTTTGTTGGCATCATCTTCTGGATTTACGGCATGTACAAGGCATACACCATGTGCACGGAAAACAACCGTATCTGGGCAGAATATCTGGCATCCCGTACATAACCGACGGGAAAAATCCCGTATCTTTTTTTCCGTCAGGGAGTGAGAAGGCCAAACATGCTCCCTACTATTAAATCGCAGGACAACCAATACTATACCTATTACTGATAAGTCTGCATCCTTCCGGAGAGATAAGAATATGGTCTATCGAATCTTTGTAGAAAAAAAGCCTGAACTTGCAAACGAAGCAGCCGCGCTGAAGAACGAACTCAGCACCCTGCTCGGTATCAGAAACCTTGAGTCGGTGCGCATCATAAACCGCTACGATGTCGAAAATATCGAGGAGGAGCTCTTCTCCTACGCAAAGAAGACGGTCTTTTCCGAGCCGCAGCTGGATATCATTTATGATTCCGTTGAGGCAGAAGCAGGGGAGAGAATCTTTGCCATTGAAGCGCTTCCCGGACAGTTCGACCAGAGAGCGGCATCTGCTGCCGAGTGTATCCAGCTCATCAGCCAGAAGGAGCGCCCGACCGTCAAGACCGCCAAAGTCTATATCCTGAAAGGAGACCTCTCCGCAGAGGACTTTGCCGCAGTCAAGACCTATCTCATCAACCCGGTAGAAAGCCGCGAGGCATCCTTAAGCCTGCCGGAGACCTTAGCCGCCTGCTATGTCAGGCCGGAGGCAGTGGAAATTATCGACGGATTCACCGGACTTGATTCTGAAGGACGTGCCGCATTCATCAAAGAGCGCGGCCTGGCGATGGATTTAGCAGACATCACCTTCTGCCAGAGCTACTTCAAAGAGACCGGAAGAAACCCGACGATTACGGAAATCAGAATGATTGATACGTACTGGTCGGACCACTGCAGACACACCACGTTCTTAACCGAAATTGACAGCATCAAAACCGAAAGCCCGGTTTTACAGCAGGCATTCGATGAGTATCTGGCTGTCAGAAAGGAGCTGAACCGTACAAAGCCGGTCTCCTTAATGGACATGGGAACGCTTGCCGCGAAATATCTCCGGGCAAACGGACAGCTCGACAAGCTTGACGAGTCGGATGAAATCAATGCCTGCACGGTAAAGATTACCGTAACCGTGGACGGCAAAGACGAGGACTGGCTCTTACTCTTCAAGAACGAAACCCACAACCACCCAACCGAAATCGAGCCGTTCGGCGGAGCGGCAACCTGTGTGGGAGGCGCTATCCGCGACCCGTTATCCGGCAGAGCCTATGTCTATGCGGCTATGCGCCTGACCGGTTCCGGAAACCCGCTGACGCCGAT
>JAGARL010000081.1 GCA_017622255.1 Methanocorpusculum sp. | reverse complement strand
CACTCCGGGGTGATGTATCCGAACCTATCGTATATCTTTTCACTCGGTTTTATGAGATTAACACGGCCTTCTTTAGAAAAAAAACGCTGATAACGCTGATGCGACCTGACGGTCGCGCAGCTCGTCGCTGTTTTGCCTTCGGCAAAACCTGCTGTCGCAGCCGCTTTGGAGCTGCCAACCTTATTCTCTAAATCAAAAAACAACGCCCCCCGCAAAAAAAGAATTACTTACAGAGAATGCCGGCAATCTCTTTCAGCAAATCAGACGGCATCATACCATCTCCCACAACCGATGCCGCCTTTTCTCCTGCCCGCCCTTCCGCATACACGCCCGCACATGCCGCATCAAATGCTGACATCCGGCAGAGAAGCCCGCCGCAGACACCGGAGAGCACATCGCCTGTGCCGCCGACCGTCATCGCCTGGCATCCGCTTCTGTTAAACCGTACGCGGCAGCCGTCCGAGATGACGTCCGTCTCTCCTTTCAGGATGATAACCGCACCGGAGGATGCCGCGGCTTCCCGGACAGCCCTTCCGCGCTCTGCCAAATCCTCCGGGGCTTTGCCGAACAGGCGGGCAAATTCTCCGGCGTGCGGCGTATAAATCGTCTCCTCACGGGCTTTTGGAAGCGGAAGGCGCAGAAGGTCTGCATCGACTACCGCACGCTTCGCATGCGACACAACCTCGCGGACGGTATCCAGAGACTCCGCATCACTGCCAAGTCCCGGCCCGGCGATAACAACATCTGCGGCCTCTGCCAGTGCGATTAAACGGGCTTTGTGCTCCGCCGTGATTTTCTCACCTGCCAGGCGCTCTAAAATCACATCCGGCATAAACCCGTCAACCGGACTTGCCACGCGGACAATATCCGCGCCGGCTCTGAATGCCGCCTCGCCTGCGAAAAACGGCGCTCCCTGATACGGACCTCCGCCGATGACAAGCACCGTGCCGCCCGCACCCTTATGCGCCGCAGAATCCTTCGCCTGCACGGAAAGCAGGTCGCCTTCTCCGCAGAACACCTCCGCCGCAAGCGGGATGCCGATTTTATACACCTCAGCTCCGTCTGTCTTTGCTAAATGGAATGCACAGACGCGGTCCGCCCGCGCCTCCGGTGTTGGAACATCGCAGGCGATAACCTTCGCTGATGCGGCATTCATCCGGGAAACCGCTTCTGCGTAAAGCGGCCGAAGCGGCGGCACTGCGCCTGTTCCAAGCAGGCAGTCCACAATCACATCTGCTGAAAACAGCGGCAGGTCTGCCTCCGTCTGTACCGTGCAGAGGGAAATCGGAGATGCGGCAAGCGCGGCAAAGGCGGACTTAGCCTCCGGTGTTTTTGCGCCGAAAGATACAACCGTAACCGCGGTCTCCTCTGCCAAATGGCGGGCCGCAACATACCCGTCCCCGCCGTTATTTCCCGTGCCGCATAAAAAAAGAACAGAGCCGGGCTTCTCCTCCCGGACCGCATTTGCAAGCTGCGTGCCGGCGGATTCCATCCGTTCGCGTGCGGAAATCCAGGCGTCCGCATTCTTATCCACGGCACGCATAATCTCCGCCGACACCACGCCGGAAAGCCCGAACTCTGATAAATTCCTCATCTTAATTTCCGCAGGAGTCGCAGTTGCCGTCGCATCCGCAGTCGCATTCCGGCTCTGCATCACGGGTAACACCGGACTGCAGACGATCCATAATCCACTGCTGATCAACCGCACCGCACTCGTTTACCGGATAATCCCAGATGGGTTCTCCGGTAATCAGACAGGACTGATACAGCGCATACGGCAGTTCCAGAACGCCTAAGTAGTACTCGTCTGCGAACGCCGCAAAGAAAATCTTCTCCTCGCCGTCTACGGTATCCATCTTGCTGAAGCGAAGCTCATCCGGAATCTGGGATGCCTCATCCGCCTTCATCTTGGAAAGCGACAGCATCTTAAAGAGCTCGACAACACGGTCGTCTAAGCCTGCCTCGAAGATGAAAATCTTCTCTTTCAGCTCGTTGATGGTGGTCACCAGACGCATCGTCATGTTCTGGAGAAGCACCTGATCTGCAACATCGCCGTCAACACCGACCTCGCGGTCCTCGCAGCCCGGCTCCATATAGATTAAGAACCCGCCGTTGGTCTCCTTGTCCTCATAAATGAACGGGAAACCGGCATATCCGGAAAATCCGCAGTTCTCGCAGGTGAAGAGGAACAGCTCTCCGGAGAGAACCTTCTCCTTCATGTCAGGGTCAACCGTGACATTTACCGTCGGCGTTACGTGGAGTTCCTGCTCGTGATTACAGTTCGGGCAGATAATGGCGTCTTCAATATCGTCTTCGAAGTTCATACCGTTTTAACCCACTCGTTGTCAACGACT
>JAGARL010000080.1 GCA_017622255.1 Methanocorpusculum sp. | reverse complement strand
GCATGGACGAAGCGATGTACCATGACGAAGAAGCCTGGAAACGCTTTACCGTAACCGAAGCACGGCGGATTAAAAAATTCTTAGGCCTGGAAGAATACGCCGGACTGGAAGGACTCGCAAAAGCACTGCGTCTCCGGTTCTATGCAAACATCAACGAAGACGAAATCGAAATCGTTGAAAACACTCTCATCTACACCGCAAAAGAATGCTATGTCCAGACCGCAAGAGCAGAAAAGGGCATGCCGTATCATCCGTGCAAAAGCGTTGGAATCCTTGAATACGCCGGATTTGCAAAAACCATTGACCCCCGCATCACCTGCGAATGTCTCAGCTGTTACCCGGAAATCACCGACAGCACCTGCTGCTGTAAGTGGAAATTTACCATACCAGAATAAAATAGAAAATAGACGAAGGGTACTGCCCTTACTTTCTCTTTTTGGACTTCGACTTGCAGGCACATGCCGCGCCGCATCCGCATCCGCAGTCGCCCTGAAGCGCCTTGCGGACCATCTTTATGAAAAAGAAAAGGATTGCCGCGGCAATCACCACAAAGGCGATTCCCCAGACAATATCAGAAACCAAGGAGGAGACCTCCCTGGTAGATGAGGAACGAGACAATCCATGCAACTGCGAGCATCAGAACTGCTGCGAAGAGAGTGAACTTCCAGGAGTGGGATTCCTTCTTGATGGTGAAGAGTGCTGCAAGACACGGGATGTAGAGCAGGACAAACGCCATGAAGGAGAAGGAAGACAGCGGAGTGAACACGTTGACTAAGACATCGCCGAGTGCCTCCTCGCCGACACCGTAGAGCGTTCCAAAGGTACCGACGACAACTTCCTTTGCGAGAAGACCCATGATGATAGCGACTGCCGCCTCCATAAATCCGAATCCGAGCGGAGCGAAGAACGGGGCAATAGCATTTCCAATCATACCGAGGATGGAGTCAGCAGAGCCGTACTCGACACCCATCGGAAGGGATGCGAGAAGCCAGACTACCAGACAGGCAGCGAAGATAATCGTTCCGGCTCTTACTAAGAACTCCTTTGCGTTGTGCCAGGTGTGGTGCAGAACGCCCTTGATGGTCGGCAGTCTGTACGGCGGCATCTCAAGGACGAACTCGGTCTGTCCTTCTCTGAAGATGGTCTTTCTTAAGAGGAAACCAACGATTAATGCGACCACAATTCCGAGGAAGTAGATGGCAAACATTGCAATACCCTGGAACTCCGGTGCAACAAAGATACCGACTAACAGAAGGTAAACCGGCATTCTTGCACCGCAGGACATGTACGGAGTCAGAAGCATCGTAAGCTTTCTTTCGCGCTCGGTCTCCAGCGTACGGCAGGCCATGATTGCCGGAACACTGCATCCGAAACCAAGAATCATCGGGATGAAGGCTTTTCCGTGGAGACCTAAAGCGTGCATAATTCTGTCCATTAAGACAGCGACACGGGCAAGGTATCCGGAACCTTCCATGATTGCGAGCAGGAAGAACATGATGATAATGTTCGGCAGGAAGACAACGACCCCTCCGACACCGCCGATGACACCATCGACTACCAGAGAGGTAACCCACTCAGGGGCAGATATTGCTTCAAGTGCACCGCCGCAGACTTCTCCAAGCCATCCAAAGAATGTCTCAATCCATTCCATCGGCGGAGCACCGACAGTAAAGACAATCTGGAAGATGAGGTACATAATGACCGCAAAGATTGGGAATCCAAGCCAGCGGTTGGTAAGAATCTTATCGATACGTCCGGTCTGACTCTTTCCACCTGCCTGCATAGTGTGGACGGACTCGTGAAGGACGCCTGCAATATATGCGTAGCGTGCGTCGGCTACGACTTCATTGATTTCTGCACCGCAGACGGTTTCAATGTGTTTTCTGGTTGCGGTAATTTCTGCCGGCTCGCCCTCGGTCTTGTTTAAGAGAGCAAAGATTGCATCAAAGCGGTCTGCCGGAGTCTTAGCGATTTCTCCGAGGTGCTCTTCGAACTCGTCAGAGTAGTGCGGGAGCTTCTTTGCCGGAGCAGGTTTTGCGATGACTTCTTTGAGAAGCTCGTCGCGTCCGGTCTTGTCAATTGCCTCGATTTTGACAACCGGGACACCGAGCATATTGGAGAGTTTCTTGGTATCGATGACGAAACCTTCTGCTTCCGCATACTTATTCATGTTGAGCGCAACAATAAGCGGACAACCGAGCTCGATGAGCTGGAGGGTTAAGTAAAGGTTTCTTTCAAGGTGGGCTGCATCAACGATGTTGACAACCGCATCCGGTTTTTCATTTCTGAGGAACTCAGATGCAAGCTCTTCATCTAATGCACGGGAGGATAAACTGTAGGTTCCCGGAAGGTCAACGATTTCCAGAGTATATCCGTTGTACTCTGCCTTTCCTTCCATGCGTTCAACGGTAACGGTCTTACCCGGCCAGTTTCCGACATGGTTGTGCAGACCGGTTAAGTTGTTGAACAGCGTGGTTTTTCCACAGTTCGGGTTTCCGGCAAGGGCGACGGTGAGTTTCTTCTCGCTCATACCACCATCACCTCAATACCTTCTGCTTCCTTCTTGCGTAATGCAAGACGGCAGCCTTTCACCTCAAGGACAATTGGATCTCCAAGAGGTGCTTCTCCGCATACGGTAACACGCGTACCGCATGTCATTCCAAGCTCAAGGAGGCGGTGACGAAGACTGTCACTGACTCCGTTGAACTTGGTAACCTGGACGGTCTGTCCGGGTTTTACATTCCGAAGAGACATGCTCGTAGATTGCATGAAATCTATGTTTTTTGTTCGGTTGTAATAAGCTGAATCCGAAAAAGTTTCGGAAGTGTTCAATTATCCGAAACTTTTTCGGATTTAAAAACCAATTCCGAAAAAGAGCGCAGGAAGGCATTTAATAGATGAAAGAATCCCCATATGCAGAGGTTTCGGATATTTCTGGAAAACCGAAACTTTTGCGGCTCTGGTTTATCACAACCGAACAACAGAATAGAGTTGGGAGGAGATAGAAAGAAAAAAGAAAACAGCACCGCGGGATAAACTCTCCATAACAATAAAAATACACAACCTCACAAAAGTGAATTTGCATGTAAGGGGGAAACCCTTTCTTCTCATAACTGTTTTTTCAAAATATTTCCAAACGCAGCGCTTAGTCCT
>JAGARL010000007.1 GCA_017622255.1 Methanocorpusculum sp. | reverse complement strand
CCGTGACCAAGCTTTGCCATCGCCTGCAGGATTTTTCCAGGCACATACTTCAGCGTAAACCCGCGAATGCCGTTTGGATAAAACACATTGCCAAGCCCTACTCCCAGGAGGAGCACTCCTGTCCAGGGGAAGAGCGGGAAGTAGTCAGGAGTGTGCGCTAAGAACTCCGCACTGTGGATTCCGATAGGAAACAGCCACTTAGGCGTGGTGAAATGCGGGATGAGCAGTGTTCCAACTCCCATTATTGCAAGACCGAAGAGGAGATTCCATTTCTTAAACCGCAGAAGCGGAACGGCAATCAGCATGGAGATGCTGAGCATGTGCAGGAATCCGAACACAATTGCATCGTTGGAGTCCAGGAAAACCCGGTAGGCAATCCATGTCACCAGCGTAATCAGCATGGCGATACCAAACAGCAGAAGCGAGCGGTTTACCAGAGTCACATAGTACTCGCGGTCGGTTTTTCCCGCCCGCTGCATTCGCTCGTGCCGGAGAATCATCGCGATTCCTGCGAGAATCACAAAAATTGCCGTACCGAATACATAGCAGTTGTAGTACTTCAGAAACGTTTCCGTCTCGACGATTATGTGAAACATCACCAAAGCGGCGAGCGTATGGAAAAAAATCATCCCGAGAATGGCGATGCCTCTGATTGCATCAATCTCCCAGTAACGCTCACCGGAAGAGTGCTGCGGAACCGCAGGAACATCCGGCGACAAAGCTGCCGTATCGTCCATTTATTCCATTCCTATATGCTGTGTCGGATTATCAACCTTCGGCTGAAACTGTAACCTTATCAACTCCGCTGTCCTATACATAGGTATGTCATCTCTGGCTCTGTTTGATCCGGAGATCTTCGACCTGATTAACAAAGAACACAAGCGTCAGGTGGAAGGTCTCGAATTGATTGCGTCGGAAAACGTTGTCGCCCGCGAAGTTTTGGAAGCGATGGGGACGATCCTCACCAACAAATATGCAGAAGGATATCCCGGAAAGCGCTACTACGGAGGATGCGAGTTCCACGATAAAATAGAAAACTTAGCCCGCGACCGTCTCTGTGCTCTCTTCGGCGCTGAGCACGCCAATGTTCAGCCGCACTCAGGAAGTCAGGCAAACGAGGCAGTGTACCTTTCCTTCCTCAAACCGGGAGACAAGATTATGAGTCAGTCGCTCAACAACGGCGGACACTTATCGCACGGAGACCCTGCAAACATCTCCGGAAAATACTATGATGTCTCCTTCTACGGCGTTGACTTCGACTCCGAGGTCTTGGACTACGGAGCAATCGAAGAGCAGGCAAGAAAATACAAACCGGATTTAATCGTCTGCGGAGCATCTGCCTATCCGCGTGAGATTGATTTCAAGGCATTCGCAGAAATCGCCGAAGATGTCGGTGCCCGCTCGATGGCAGATATTGCCCACATCTCCGGTCTCTGCTGTACCGGCCTTCACAACTCTCCGGTAGGAGTTACCACCTATACCACCTCTACCACGCACAAAACCCTGCGCGGACCGCGCGGCGGTGTTATCATGTGCAACAAAGAGTATGCCGGCGCGATTGACCGTGCGGTATTCCCGGGAATGCAGGGAGGGCCTCTTATGCATGTAATCGCCGCCAAGGCGGTCTGCTTCCGCGAGGCGGGAACGGAAGAGTACAAGACCTACGCAAAGCAGGTCGTCAAAAACTGCAAGGCATTAGCGCAAGGGTTAGAGGACAACAACTTCCGCTTAGTTTCCGGCGGAACAGACAACCACCTCTGTCTGGTCGACCTCGAAAGCTATCATATCTCCGGACAGGAGGCGGAAGTCATCCTCGGAAAGGCCGGTATTACCGTCAACAAAAACACCATCCCGCGCCAGTCCTTATCGCCGTTCGAGACCTCCGGAATCCGCGTTGGAACGCCGACCATTACCTCCCGCGGTATGAAAGAAGAGGAGTGCCGCCAGATTGCCGACTGGATTGCAGAGGCAATTCAGAAGAGAGAAAGCGACAGTGCTCTTGCCGAGATTAAGAAAGAGGTATCCACCCTCTGCCTCAAATATCCGCTCTATCCGGAAATCAGAACCCTTTAAATGTCCCGCGAAATCCGCATCCAGTCAGTATCCGTTGGAGGAAACAACCCTCCGCGGATTTTAGGCGTCCTAAACATCAGCCCGGAATCCTTCTTCTCGGACTCCTTTACCCCCTGCAGTCAGGTGTTTCGGCGAGCCGAGGAGATGCGGCGTGCCGGTGCTGACATCATCGACCTTGGAGCCAGAAGCACTGCTCTGCATGCGCCGCCGCTTTCGGTTTCGGAAGAGAAGGAGAGAGTTCTTTCCGCCTTGAAGGATTTGGACGGCTGCGGATTGCCGCTGTCGCTTGATACCTGCAGACCGGAGGTGCTGACAGCCGCCCTTCATTATGACATCGCGCTGGTAAACGATATCAGCGGACTTGCCGACGATGCCTATGCAAAGGCGGTTGCAGACTCAGGACTGCCGGCGATTCTGATGGCGGCAAACCGTATCCCGGGAGACCCGCTGAACTTTGCAGAGACGACTGCCGCACTTTCTGCGGTTCTCTCCCGTGCAGAGCAGTATGGAATCACTGACGTCATCCTTGACCCCGGGGTTGGCAAGTGGACTGCAGAGCGCGAGTCTGCGGCAGACTGGGAGCTGTGCCGCAGGTTTTCCGAACTGAAATCCTATGACCTGCCGCTTTTGGCGGCGGTCTCGCGCAAGAGCTTTATCGGCGACTGCCTGAACAAGCCGTCTCACGAGCGGCTCTTTGGCTCACTCGCGGTTCTCTATCACCTAATGGAAGCCGGAGCAGACCTGCTTCGCGTCCATGATGTGGGGGCAACCGCGGATTTTGTCAAAATCTACACCCGCCTGAATGGCGAGGATTAAACGATTGGACTGCATATAGAATACTATGTCAGTCCCGCTTTCTTTTTCCGTCTACGGACTATCCACTCCGCTTATCACCGTCGGTGATGATATCACGGCAATTACTGCAAAAGCGGCAGAAGAAGCCGCAGGCGGATTTGCCGACGGAGATATTTTAGTTCTCGCAGAGTCTCCGCTTGCAACCGCCGAAGGCAGAATCATCCGCTTAAGCGATGTTGTGCCGAGCGCTGAAGCGAAAGCGCTCGCACAGGAATATTCGATAGATGTGCGGCTTGCAGAGATTGTGCTTCAGGAAAGCGATGAGATTGTAGGCGGCGTTCCCGGTTATCTGCTTGCCCGCCGCGGCAATCTGTTCCTGCCGAATGCAGGAATTGATGAGTCCAATGCGCCGGATGGAATGGTTACTCTTCTGCCGGAGAATCCGGATGCAAGCGCGGTAAGAGTCCGCACGGAGATAAAGGAGCGGTACGGAAAGGATGTTGCGGTTCTGGTTATCGACTCGCGGACGCATGCGATGCGGCTTGGCGTTTCTGGGG
>JAGARL010000079.1 GCA_017622255.1 Methanocorpusculum sp. | reverse complement strand
TCTCCCGTTCTTTGCCCTCATCCTGATTCTGGCAACCATTACCGGTTTCTACTCTTCGTTAATCCAGAAGTACACGATGGATTATGAGAAGATGGCAGAAGTTCAGGAGAAGATGAAGGACTTTAATGTGAAGTTCCGCGAAGCTCAGATGTCCGGGGATGAGCGCCTGATAAAGAAGATGCAGGCCCGCCAGCAGGCACTGTTATCCGAGCAGATGCAGATGACGCAGAAGCAGTTCACTCCGATGATTTACATCATGATTGTGACAATCCCGATCTTCTTCTGGATTTATGAGAAGATTAGATATATGCCGATGCCGGGAGAAGTTACGGCGGCAATTGCTGATTTATCCAACTCGATTGTGATTCCGTTTGCCGGCCTTTCCTCCTACTTCGACATCTACCTCTGGGTGTTCCCGCTGTGGATTCTCTGGTATCTGCTTTGCTCTCTGTGTATGACACAGATTATCCGCAAGGCGTTAAACATCGGGGGAATGTAGGTGAGAATTACCATTAGCGGATCTCCGGGGTCGGGAACGACCACGCTCGGCAAGGCTCTTGCCGAGAAGTACGGACTCCGCTATGTCTCTGCAGGAGAGTTTTTCCGGGCATGTGCAAAAGAGCGCGGTATGGATTTAGCCGCCTTCGGAGAACTTGCCAAGAAAGACCCGGCAATTGATAAGGAAGTCGATGAGCGTCAGAAGGAGTTTGCCAAAACCAATGATAATATTATCCTGGAAGGCCGCCTTGCCGGCTGGATGGTGGAAGAGGCAGACCTGAAGATTCTTCTCTGGGCATCCCAGCGGTGCCGCTCTGCAAGAATTGCGGAAAGAGAAGATCTGACGCCTGAAAAATCCTATGAATTAACCGTTGAGCGCGAGAAGTGCGAAGCTGACCGGTATATGGCATACTATGATATCGACATCACAGACCAGACGATTTACGATCTCGTCCTCAGCTCCGAGCGGTTCAACCAGGAGCAGGTGCTTACTCTCGCATCTGCGGCGGTTGATCAGCTCTAAATCTATTTTTTCCCGCTAACGGGTAGAATAAAAAAAGTATTATTTAATCGAACAGGCAGCGCCGCACGGCTCTTCATCCGGGTCGACCACACGGTATGCGTTTGCCAGAACCGAGGAGTTTGCAAGCATGCCGGCGATTAAAACCGCTTCGAGGATTTCCTCTTTGGATGCCCCCATCAGTTTTGCAGCCCGCATGTGATACTCTGTACAGTGGTCACAGCGAAGGGCAGAACCGACAGCAAGGCTGATAAGCTCAACCGTCTTTGGCGGAAGACATCCTCCTTCTCCGACAGCATTCTTGTAAAGAAGGTGGGCAATTAATGCCTCCGGCATATCCTCAAGCTTCTTGTAGATGAGAGGAGCTGAACCAAACTCCTCTTCGACATTGCAGATGAGTTCATCAGCGGTTGCCTGCGCACCCTTTTCCTGAACCGAGCGGATAACCTCGTCGAACTTTACCGTCATCGCTTACACCACAATATTTGTTTCAGACAGCGGACGAATGCGGATTAATACATAGTCACGCATGCGGGACGGCAGAACATCACAGACATCGCCGACAGTAATACCGTCCTCAATTACCAGAGAGCGGATGCGCTCGGCATATTCCGGATAGGACAGCTTCAGGCGCAGTCCGTTTAACTGAACGGCAACCGGCGCCGGTGCTAAGATGTCCTCGATTTCCGGAATCTCCTGCTGGAGAATCATCTGCAGTCTGGCAGGAGAGACGGAAAGCGGGTCTAATGCGAGTTCCTTGCGGCGCTCGGAGACTACCCGTTCAACCTCTTCGATTACTGCATCGAGACGGGCGATATCTGCTTCCGTCTGGGTTCGGTGCATGAAACGTCCTAAGTTTCCAACGTATCCTGCAACTGGAGGTACGGTCTGCTGTTCCAGGACCTCGCGGGACGGACCGCCGGTTAAGATAATCGGGATGTTGATTCCGCGCCGGAACTTTTCGAACTTCTGCTCAATGCAGGAAGCAAAGTTTCCGAGGATGAAAACCGCGACATCATGCTCATTGATTAAATCGCGCTCCTCATCGTTCATCTGCGAGATACGCTTGCCAAAGCCTCTTGCCATTCCAAGCATATTGGACTTGGAACCGTGTGCTCTCAGATATTCTGCAACATCACAGGCAGAGTGCGGCAGGTGGTGGATTTCCAGACTCGGGATAACCACAGCGATTTCTGTTCCAACCAGCGGAGACTCGGAAACCTCGCCTGCTAAGGGGCGGGAGAACACCTTGAGCCGTTCGATGTCTTCGGACGGCATGAGAATCTGCAGGATAACCTCGTTTGCGATGTTGTGCCGCTGAACAATGTAGCCGCCTAAATCCTCGATGTAGTCGATGACCTCATCGAGCTGATAGACTCCTCCCTTGTAGGTAATCGGAACTAAACTCATTTCAGCTCAGCCTCCATCTTTGCAAAGCAGTCCGCAATAATTTCGTCTGCAAGTTTCTGCGGGACGGTGTTTTCCGATGCCGCATAGGAGAAGCGGTTCTTTCCGTAGTTTTCACGGCGAACCTTGAAGCCTTCCGGAGCGATTACCTGGATTGCGTAAATCAAATCTTTGAAGAGCGACTCAGACGGGTCGATGACAATCCAGTCCTTCAGGTCTTCGGGGATTTCCACATTGCTGATGATAACGGTAAAGCGGTCCGGCTGGTCAACATTGTCGTGACCAAGGCGCTTCCAGAGCATGGAAAGCATTGGAGCGAGATACGTCTCGCTTCCGACAGCAATTGTTGCCTTTCCGTCCTCGATTAAGACATTGCCCACATCAGAGACGCGGATTGCAGATCTCGGAGGGCGGATGATTCCGGCGGCCGCAAAAAGCGGATACTTCGGGTCGATGTAGATGTGAAGACCTGCCACAATCGAGAGAAGATTGTGGTCCTGCAGAACCGAGCGCGCAATATGCGTGTAGTTCTCGCCGCCGTCTTCGGTGGAATCGACTTTGAAGTACTCCAGACCGGCCATTTATGCCTCCTTCTTCTCCGCCCGCTTCTTCTCGACAAAGCCGGAGGCGATAAGAGCGGCACCGACAGCTCCGATGTACTGCGAGTGGTGCGGAACAACAACTTCGGTCTTGAGCATTCTGCCCATTGCACGAACAAGTCCCTGAATCAGAGACGAACCGCCGACCATGATAACCGGCTCTTTGATATCGACTTCCTGGAGCTGCTGTTCATAGACCTGCTGAGCAACGCTGTGACAGGAAGCGGCTGCAACATCTTCCGGCTTGTATCCTGCGGCAAGCGCATTGACTAAGGACTGCGTTCCGAAAACGATACAGTAACTGTTCATCGGAACATCCTCGCCGCCTGCACTCTTCATGGAAAGCGCACCAAGCTCGGTGATGTCAACACCAAGACGCTTGGAGGTCATCTCGAGGAAACGTCCGGATGCTCCGGCACAGATACCGCCCATGGTAAACGAGCCTGGAATTCCGTCGTTGACACTGATTGCCTTGTTGTCCATACCGCCGATATCGATTACCGTCGCAAATCCTTTCTGGGCGTTTGCGAGGTAGACTGCTCCCTTGGAGTTGACGGTCAGTTCTTCCTGCACAAGGTCGGCATTCAGGTGTTTGCCGATTAAGAAACGTCCGTATCCGGTAGTTCCAATGGCCTCAATATCAGACATTTTGAGACCGGACTCAGCAAGAGCTTCGGCGATTACATCGTCTGCACTCTTTAAGACCTCGGTTGTCGGCTTCCATCCGGTTCCGACAATCTCGTTGTCCTTCATGATAACACACTTGGTAGTGGACGAACCGGAATCGACACCCATGGTGATTCCAACCTGTACTTCGCGTGCCATCAGTTCGCGGCGTTTTGCGATGGTGGATAGCGCTTCGAGTCTGGTAAGCAGAGTAGATGAACTGGTTCTTTCGTTGAAGGAGTAGGAGACCACCGGAATCTTGGAGTTTTCGACAATGTAGCGGCGAAGCTCGTTTCTGACGATAGCCGCCTCTGCACAGCGGAAACAGCTGGCGATAAAGATACCATCTGCTTCGATTCTTCCCTCGACGATTGCCTTTGCGCGGGCAATCGCGAGTTTTAAGTCCGGGCTCTTTACCGGAAGACCGAACTCTTTATAGGCGGTCTTTACATCCTTTAAGGCAACATCCGGATAGAACATCTGGGCGCCGACGGTCGCGGCAGCCGAGGTAATCTCATTCTGGATACCGCTGTACTCTGCACCGCAGGTAATCTGGGCAATACGAACTGGTCTGTCGCTCATGCTTCTTCCTCCTTTTTCAGGTCGTCTAAGAACTTCTTAATCTGGGCAACGAAGGTTACTCCTTCCTCGCGGCTTGCCGGATAGCGGAGCTCGAGTCTCGGCATGTCCTTTTCGCGGAGCATGAAACATAAGAGCTCATTGGTTCTGGCGCATCCCATACAGCCGAAGGAAAGTTCCGGCTCATCGATGATG
>JAGARL010000078.1 GCA_017622255.1 Methanocorpusculum sp. | reverse complement strand
GTGAAACTCTCCCTAAGATAAGATCTCCACTGAGGCTCGACGTAGACTATGTCGTTGATAGGTCAGAGGTGGAAGCGCAGTAATGTGTGTAGCTGACTGATACTAATAAGCCGAAAGCTTGACCAAAGCGCAGGCTCAGTGGCCAGACCAAAAGATTGCAGAATAAAGAAACGATGTTCAGTTTTCAGGGTGTATCATTATGCCCGGTAACCCGAACCTAAGGCGGACGCAAGGAAGCTAAGGGGAAGGCCTGAACCCGAGAGGGAAGGCAAGCGAACGTGAACAGCCGCTGTGAGGCGAGCACGTGAGCGGTGAAAGGAAGAGCAGCGGAACCGAGTACCGAGTCCGGAGCGAAGGGGACCAAAGGAACCGAAAGGGGACGGCGGGGAACGGAGCGAAGGAGGAAAACCGAAGCGAAGAACGAAGCTGAGAGGCAGAGGGATGCGCGGAGGGCACACGGAAAGCTCCTGTGAGGCGGAACGTGGAAGAGGGGAAAGGAAGAAACAGAGGCCAAGTAGCGAAGATCCTAAACGGACGGGAGCGAAGTGACCACAAGCAGCAGGCAACTGTGAGAGGTGGAGGCGGAGTGAACGGACGCATGGACAAATCCGGGAAAGGAAGCTGTAGAAGGCGGAGGAGAACGGAAGCACCTGTGGAACGGCTGTGGGAGCGAAGCAGGGAAGAGCGAAAGGAAACGAACAGGGAAGCTGAATAAGCGGAACCGGATGTACCGAACGGGAAACCAGGCGGTAAGGAAGGGGAAAACCTGAGCGGACTGAAAGGGAAGCGCAGGGCGCTGGGAAAGCCACTGGGAGGCGGAACCGGCGGAGGGCTGAAAGGAAGAACAGGAAGCTGAGTATCCGGAAGTGAACGGACGGGAAGCGAAAGCGGAACGGAAGGGAACGGAAGAAAGAGGAAGCGACGGGAAACCGGAGCGGAAAGCCTAAAAGAAGCGGACGCAAGGAAGCGGAAAAGGGCGAGCCGAGGTAGTCATCTGCAGGGGCGAGACGGCGGAAGGAGAAAAGAGATTGCAGATGAAGCTGCTTACATTTAGCTGCGTCGGTTGAGAGGGAGCGAAAGCCAGCTCAACGACAGCTAGATGGGTGGTGGAGAAATGCACCCTTAGCTCAGTTGGTAGAGCAACTGACTCTTAATCAGTGGGTCCCGGGTTCGAGTCCCTGAGGGTGCACCAAATGGCCCATTGGTCAAGTGGTTAAGACAGCGGCCTCTCACGCCGTTAACATCGGTTCGAATCCGGTATGGGTCACCAGTTCCTCATTCATGATATTAAGCTCCATATCACGCTAGCGTGATATTCCGACAATATCATGATTCGTCACTTCCAATTAAAACCCGCTGTGCTGGGCTTTTAATTGGTAATAAGTAAACACGGTTAAAGCCGTTCCTATAGTTCGTGTTGATTGTCATGTGGGTCCACCTGTTCCCATCCCGAACACAGAAGTTAAGCACATGTACGCCGACAATACTTGGAGGGTGACTTCCCGGGAAGATAGGTAACGCGAACACAAAGAGTCAGACGTAAGTCTGACTCTTTTTTTGCCTGTAAGAGTTCACAGGATACTTGCAGCGGCAGGCCAATACCTGGCCTGTCCAGGAAGCAAGGTAATGAGAACACAAAGCCTCGATCGAAGGATCGGGGCTTTTTTGCTTATGAGGAAGGTATTGTGGAGCGGTGGCATTCCTTGACAAAACTGTGTCTATCAAATTATAATAAGATAACCATTAAATAACAGGATGCGTGATTATGAAAACTTTAATGCAGAATACCGGAAAAGGGGCAGTGATCCTGCGCGCTTTTTTTATCTACATTTGGCTGACTGTTTTATCGGAACTGGCGGTGACAGATACCTATTACAGTGTCTATCTGCTGTGCGCCATATTAGGCTTTTTCTGTCTGTATGATCACTATAAGACCGGCAGGGTCTGGGAAGGCAGACAAAAGTGGATTCTCTGGATTTTCTCCGGACTGTTTTCTGCTTCGGTTGTGTTTGCCAATTATCTTCTGTTTGAACCCTTATCTGTTCTACAGAATCTGTTTGAGGCGTGTTGCTGTCTGCTGGGCGGCTTCTTCCTGGGAGAATCTGTACTGCTGTATTTGCTGGACAGGCTGCCCTTTGGGGTGTCCAAGGGGAAAACCTATCCAACACCAGTCTTCCTGGTGGTGTTTGGG
>JAGARL010000006.1 GCA_017622255.1 Methanocorpusculum sp. | reverse complement strand
GACCTTTTTCCGGGGTGACCTTGAGGGATAAGACGACGATTACATTGTCCTCGCCGGTAACGGAGTAGTCGATGACAGCGGTACAGCTGCGAAGGATTCCGGCATCCTTGAGTCCGGCAATTCTTGCCTCGACTTCATCTTCTGAAATCTCGAGCATGCAGGCAAGTTCGGCAGACGGGATTCTTCTGTTGTTCTGTAATTCCTTTAAGATTTTTGCGTCAATTTCATCCATGATATTCACCGTTATTTGAGAAGCGGGGCAAGAATTGAACATTCCTGGAACCGCGGTTCGTTCATGATTACCTTACGTATGTCATTCGTCGGGCTCTTAAAATAAATTTCCGTTGTTCTGCCGTATCTTCCATGAGAAACAACCCGTGAGGTGACGATGCCAAGCATGGTTAAGTCGTTAATCAGGTCGGATACTCTGCGGTGGCTCAACGGGTCGGTATCAAGCTCGCGGGCTAACTCGCGGTAGACGTTGATTACCGCACTGCTGGTAAAGACCTTCTGCCCGGAGGAGGAGAGAAGAAGCATGGAGCAGAGCACAATCTTGCTCTGGACCGGAAGCGTTTTGATGCACTCGCTCATGGTGTCGGTCTCGATGCTTTCCTGTGCTGCGCCGACGTGTTTTACCTGAACGGTGTCGACACCTTCGCGTTCGGCAAGTTCTCCGGAGACGCGAAGCAGATCGAGTGCCCGGCGTGCATCACCGTGTTCCTGTGCGGCACGGGCGGCACAGAGTCCGATGACTTCTTCGGGGACGACATCCGGGAGGAATGCGGTCTTTGCTCTCTGGTTTAAGATGTCGCGGAGCTGGTCTGCGTTGTACGGCGGGAAGACGATTTCTTCTTCGGAGAGGGAGGATAAGACGCGGGGGTCGAGGAAGTCCTTGAAGGTTAGGTCGTTGGAGATTCCAATGATGCAGACCCGTGAATTTACGAGGTCGCTGTTGATTCTGGTTAAGCTGTATAAGGTGTCGTCTCCGCTTTTCTTGACGAGTTTGTCGATTTCGTCCAAAACGATAATCTGGAGGCCTCCTGCCTGCTCTAAGATGTTTTTGAGTTCGGAGTATACCTGGTCGGTGTGCCATCCGGTAGGCGGGATGGTGTTTTTGACGCGGTCGCTCGGCTTTAGGTCAAGCCCTGAGACATGGTTTGCAATCTGGGCTAAGACGCGGTACTGGGTGTCGATGGTTTCACAGTTTAAGTGTACGAGGCGGCAGGGGGTAAAGCCGGAGCTTTCGTTTTCGAGTTCGGTTCCGACGAATTTGACGGTGGCAGTCTTTCCGGTTCCGGTTTTTCCGTAGATTAAGATGTTGGAAGGGGTTGCTCCCTGGAGAGCAGGTGCTAGGATTTCTGCGATGGAGTCTATCTGGTCTGCTCTGTGCGGGAGTTCGCGGGGGCTGTAGCTGTGGCGCAGGACTTCGCGGTTTTTGAAAATTTTGTTCTGGGTGATGTATTTTTTGAATAGTCCGGTTGGTTTGTACGGTTCGGTATTTTCTTCGGTCATGCCGCTGTTGTCTCCCTCTGTTGTGTGTATATCTCTTTGCTGTATCTCCTAATAAAGTAGAGGTACTGCGAGTGGAGCGGCGAGGGAGGAAGATGCCGAAGGCATGTTCCGACCGAAGCCCACGAACAGCCGATGCCGAAGCTCCGGCGAGGCATGGGCGACAACTCTCCACCTCCCGGAAAGGAAGTGACAGAGCGGGACGGGCGGAGTTTATGTCGAAGCGTTAGCGAAGACATGCACGGAGTCCGGGAGCGGACTTGGGTTTTTGGTAGAGTGCCCGCCGGAGCGGCTGCTAATCGCGCCGCTCTATTTCGGCGGGGCAATCAGGATTGTTGTGTTCGGGGCTTCTGTCAGTTTTGGTTTTGG
>JAGARL010000077.1 GCA_017622255.1 Methanocorpusculum sp. | reverse complement strand
GATGTCGGTGTGCGGGGTGATGTCGGTATCAAGGGAGCGCAGCGCCTTCTTGAATCCTTCCTCGACGGTTCTGCCGATGGCCATAACTTCTCCCGTACTTTTCATGGCGGTGGTTAAGGTACGGTCTGCGGTCTTGAATTTGTCAAACGGCCAGCGGGCGACTTTGACGACGACGTAGTCGACGGCAGGCTCGAAGCAGGCAGGAGTACATCCGGTAACGGAGTTGTCGATTTCGTCTAAGCGAAGGCCGATGGCGATTTTTGCGGCAACACGGGCAATCGGGTATCCGGTTGCTTTGGATGCAAGAGCGGAGGAACGGGAGACTCTCGGGTTGACTTCGATAATTCTGTAGTCCCCGTCTTTGAATGCCATCTGGATGTTGCATCCTCCCTGGACGTTTAAGGCGCGGATGATTTTGATGGCGGCTCTTCTCATGACGCCGAACTCGTCAGCGGTTAAGGTCTGGATTGGCGCGACGACGACGGATTCTCCGGTGTGGACTCCCATCGGGTCAACGTTTTCCATGCTGCAGATGATGATACAGGTGTCACTTGCATCACGCATGACTTCGAACTCGATTTCGTTCCAGCCTTTGACGGACTCTTCGATTAAGACCTGGTGGACACGGGATTTGGTTAAGCCGTGCTCGACGATCTTCTTCAGTTCGTCTTTGGTGTTGGCAACACCTCCGCCGGCACCGCCAAGGGTGTATGCAGGGCGGATGATTGCCGGAAGGCCAACTTCGTTGTAGGCTTCTTCAAGCTGAGCGATATCAGTTAAGATGAAACTCTTCGGGACCGGCTCGCCGATTTCGAGCATGAGCTTCTTGAAGAGGTCACGGTCTTCGCCGTGGTAGATTGCATCAAGCGGAGTGCCAAGAATCTGGACACCTTCTAAGGCACCCATCTCGTAGAGTTCGGCAGTCAGGTTTAATCCGGTCTGACCGCCCATTCCGGATAAGATTCCGTCCGGCTTTTCCTTCTTTATAATCTCGGCGATGATTTCTGCTTTGAGCGGTTCGACGTAGACGCGGTCTGCGGTTTCGACATCGGTCTGGATGGTTGCCGGGTTGGAGTTGACGAGGACGACTTCAATTCCTTCTTCGCGGACAGCTTTACAGGCCTGGCTTCCTGCGTAGTCGAATTCTGCGGCCTGTCCAATCTGAATCGGTCCGGAGCCGATTAAGAGGACTTTTTTGAGTGTCGGGTTTTTAGGCATCAGGGATTCCTCTGTACATTATGTCGTAAACTGGTTTTTCCGCGCCGTCGTACATGGCGTCGTGTTCGGGCTGGAACTGTACGCAGGTGATTCCAAGGTCGGTGTTTTCGAATCCTTCAAGGGTTCCGTCGTTTGCGTTTACGCAGGTGACGCTGCATCCTTCAGGGAGGGTGTCAGCTTTTACTGCGTAGCCGTGGCTCTGGAAGGTGACAGCAACAGTTCCGTCGCTGAATTTGACCGGCTGGGATGCGCCGCGGTGTCCGAGTTTGAGTTTTTCAAATTCTGCGCCGAGTGCTGCGGCAATTATTTCAGAGCCCATGCAGATTCCCTGGACCGGAATGGTGCCTAAGATGTCTTTTACGGTCTGAATTGCTTTGGGGGCTGCGAGCGGGTAGCCCGGGCCGTTGGTGACGAAGAGTGCTGCGGGTTTTTCCGCTAAAATGACGTCTGCCGGAGTTCCGTACGGGTAGATGTATAAGTCTGCGCCGCGTTTCTGTAAGCTCTGGTAGACTGATTTTTTGCATCCTAAGTCGAGGACTGCAATCTTTTTGCCGGTTCCTTCGATGCGGTACGGTGCATCGCAGGTAACAGCCGGGATGAGTTCGCGGGTTTCCTGAACCGGAGCGCTTCGGGCAAGGGCGACGGCTGCTTCTCCGTCGTCGGAGCCGGTGATGACTGCTGCCCGCATGACGCCTTCTTCTCTGAGTTTGATGGTAAGGCGTCTGGTGTCGATTCCTTCAATTCCGATGAGTCCGTTTTCTTCGAAGAAGGAGGCGAGTGTCGGCTGGTGTTTTGGTTTTGTGCAGAGTTCACGGACGATTGTTCCGGCGGCGTGAACTTTTGCGCTCTGCAGCTGGTCTTTATCTGCCCCGTAGTTTCCGACCAGAGGATATCCGAACATTAAAAGCTGTCCTGATACTCCCGGGTCGCTTAAGGCTTCCATGTATCCGTTGGATGCAAGGTTTACTATCAGTTCGCCGGATGCCTGGCCTTCTACGCCAAAGCCGGTTCCGGTGAGGATAGTTCCGTCTTCAAGTCCTAAGACCGCTTTCATAGTAAATACCAAACATATACATTTCTTGGGAGAGATAATAAGGTTATTCCCTGATACGAATAGAGGTGTTTGGATTTTCTCTGATGTTTGAGAGTGTGCGCTATTGATTTGCTGAGTTCTCAATAGTTTTGCCCTTATGGTTTATATATTGGAGAATCGGGAGCGCGGAAAAGACGCAGGAAGAAAAACAATGATTTGAAAAAGCTGAGAGAATAGAGAATGAAAAAATAAGAGGACAATATGTCCCCGTATTTCAGATTTAGATGCAGTCCTTTAAGTTGAACTTGAACGGACCGAGGTTTCCGCCGTAGTTTCCTGCGGT
>JAGARL010000076.1 GCA_017622255.1 Methanocorpusculum sp. | reverse complement strand
GGAGCGCTCACACATGGGACGCCTGATTCTGCCGGCGTTCCGGCTGAGTTTGCGGCGGCAACCAGGCAGGTTGCCTACAATGATGCAGAAGCCCTTGAAGAGCTTCTCGCCAAAAATGACAACATTGCCGCATTCATCATCGAACCGGTGATGGGAAATGTCGGTCCTGTCCTTCCGGAGGCTGGATATCTGGAAGCGGTTCGCGAGATTACCCGCGCTCATGATGTTCTCTTAATCTTCGATGAGGTCATCACCGGCTACCGCTTAGGTCTGAGCGGTGCGCAGGGTAAATTCGGCGTCACGCCGGACATTACCACGCTTGGAAAAATCGTCGGCGGCGGTCTTCCGGTCGGCGTCTTCGGGGCACGCCGCGAGATTATGGAGATGGTGTCTCCTTCGGGTGCTGTGTACAACGCCGGAACGTTCAACGCGAATCCGCTTTCTATGGCGGCAGGAATTGCGGCGCTTTGCTTCCTGCATGAGAATGCAGAACTCTACGGAAAAGCGGAGGCGGCAGTTTCCCGCATCCGGGAAAGCATCCGCGGAAACGCGGACTCGTTTGTTTCCTGCGGTTCGATGTTCAAATACTTCTTCCGCGAGACTGCGCCGAAGAATTACCGCGAGGCAAAGGAGTCTGATACTGCCGCTTTCCGGTCGTTCTGGGAGTCTGCGCTTGGCGCAGGGGTCTTCCTTCCACCGTCTCAGTTTGAGACGAACTTCCTCTCTTTCGCCCATGACGCGGCGGCAGTGGACAAACTCTGCGAGGTGTACGGATGTCTGTAATCAGAATCGGAACAAGGGGAAGCAAACTCGCGCTTGCCCAGACAAATAGGGTTGCGGCTCTCTTGGAAGAGCAGGGAGTCAGGACGGAAATTGAGATTATCTCCACCCGCGGCGACCGCGTGACCGACCGTGCACTGCATGAAGCAGGAGGCTATGGTCTGTTTGTCCGCGAGCTCGACAACGCGATTCTGGATGGAAGAATCGATGCGGCTGTCCACAGCATGAAGGACATTCCGGCAGAACGTCCGGCAGGACTTGCGCTTTCTGCGGTTCTCAAACGCGACCCGCCGTTTGATTTCCTCGCAGTGGAAAAACCGATGGAGGAGGTGTCAACTATTGGAACCTCCTCCCTTCGCCGGCGTGCACAGCTTCTCCGCTACTATCACCAGTATCCGGAGATGCATGTTGCAAACCTCCGCGGAAACATTGACACGCGTCTTGCAAAGCTTGAAGCAGGCGAGTATGATGCTATTGTCTTAGCCGAGGCGGCGCTGATTCGTCTCGGACTGCAGATTCACGGTTTCCGGCTTTCTGCAGACTCCTTTGTTCCTGCCCCCAATCAGGGAACTATTGCGGTGGTTTCCCGCGATACCGCAGAACTCCGTGCGGCATTTGCCCCGCTGAATGATTCCCAGACCGCGTTTGATACCGCGGCAGAGCGGGCGGTCATGGAGGAGATTGGCGGCGGATGTTTTACTCCGCAGGGAGTGTACTGTCAGGGCGGAAAGATTCTTGCCGAGATTTTATCTCTCGACGGCACGAAGTCCTGCCGGGTCGAGGGGATGATTTCCTCAATCGAGGAAGCACATGCAATCGGCCGCGAGTTAAAGGAGCGTGCGGCGGATTTAATTGCTGCTGCCCGCAGGGTTGTGGAGGGAGAATGACCGGAAAAGTCTATCTGGTCGGTTCCGGTCCGGGAGGTCTTGGTCTTCTGACCTTCCGCGCCCGCGAGGTGATTGATTCTGCAGATGTCATTCTCTACGACCAGCTTCCGGGAGAGGAGATTATCTCCTCCCTTCCGGCGGCGGCCGAGAAGATTGATGTCGGCAAATACGGCGGACATCATACGATGCGGCAGGAGGATATCGAGTCTCTGCTGGTCCGGCTCGCATCAGAGGGAAAAACAGTAGTCCGGCTCAAAGGGGGAGACCCCTTTGTCTTTGGACGCGGAGGCGAGGAGATGGAAACGCTTCGCGCCGCAGGAATTCCGGTAGAAGCTGTTCCCGGAATTACGAGCGGGATTGCTGTTCCGGAATCAGTCGGCATTCCGGTAACGCACCGCGAGTATGCAAGTTCTGTGACACTGGTTACCGGCCACGAGGACCCGAAAAAAGAGATCTCTTCGATTAACTGGGAGTGGCTTGCACAGTCTCCGGGGACAATTGTAATCTACATGGGTGTCAAAAACATCCCGGTGATTGCGGAAAAACTCATAGGGCATGGGATGGCGGAAGTGACCAAGGTCGCGGTAATCGAAAACGGTTTCCGGGAAAACCAGCGGGTAACCTGCACCACGCTTGCAGAACTGCCGGCTGTATCTGCTGAGGTTGGCTTCAAAGCACCGGCGGTGATTATCATCGGCGAAGTGGTCTCGCTGTATCGGGATTGAGAAAACAGTTTAGATAATTTAGACTGCGGGTGAGGTTTTCTTCAATTATCTTCGGCTTTATTTGGAAAAAATCGCTGATAACATGCACCGTGGGTTTGGCGTTGGGTTTTCGCAATTCGCTTCTGGACGCATGTGAAATAAACACAGACCACGCAGACGCGGGCTTCCAGCCCGCCGCGCCCAGTCGCTTTCGTTCGCTGACGCTCACGAACTGCTGCCGCAGCCGCTTTGTGGTCGCTAACTATGTCTCAGAATCACCAATCAACGCTCAGTCGCGGCTGCGGGGGCAGCTCGCCGTCAGGCGAGAGCGACGCGTTGCTGCGAGCGAAGGGCGAGAGCCGAAGGCTCAAGTCATGAGCAAGACCGAAGGGCTTGCGAAGCGAGCGTCTGCGTTGTCTGTGTTCTTTTCCTCATGCGTCCAAAGCACTCGCAAAAACCCAACACACACAAAAAAGAGAATTATTTCCTTCCCGAAGCAAGAACTGCCTGCAGGAACTCTTTTCTCCTCTCGATATGGATTGCATGCCCGCAGGCAAACCGGACAACCCGTATATTTTTCACCAGACGCTCAACCGCTGACAAATCCTCATCAGACAACGCACAGAACAGAATCCCTTCCGGGCTGATGTTCGTCTCTGCTTTTAAAAACACGGTCTCGCAGGAAATCTTCTGCAGAATCTCTGCATGCGTGACGCCTGCATGGAACGAATCCGTATAGAACGCCTCCCCAAACCGCGGGTCATAGTTGTTCATCCCGACAAAAGCCGCAAGCGCTGCTTTCGGCCAGAAGGGGACTTTCAGATTTTTCTCCGGATGGCGCATCCGGTACTTTTTCGCCATGCCGCTTAACTTTTCCCGAATCTTTTCCCGCGACTCTTCCGGGAAGAAGTTCCAGGCATACTGATTTTGGAAATAGTACTGCACAAAATCCGTCTCATCTGTCTGCGCAAGGAAGGCGTAACAGACAGAGGACAAATCAACATAGTTGAAGGTGGAAAGCCTCCTCTCGCCTTCCGAGGAGAAAAACGGCGGGTCTTCCAGGATAAGCCGGCTGCAGAAATCAGTTTCTGCCGCAACCTGCGCCGCAATCAGTCCTCCGGATGAGTGTCCAAGAAGGATTGTCCTTTCTTTGACGACCTCGCGGATGAATTCTGACACAGCAGAAGCACAGTCTATGAGCGTGTAGTGCTCTGCATCATGCAGGCTCTTTCCATGCCCGAAGCAGTCAACCGCATAGACATGATAGTGTTTTGCAAGTTTCGGGATGACGCTTTCAAAGCTTGTGCTGTCCGTCCCTTGTGCATGCAGAAGAACCAGCGGTTCGCCTTTTCCTGCTTCATAATAATGAAGCCCAAAGATGTCTCCCTCCTTCATTTCATCAGTTCTGCAATCCGCTTCTGCCGGAACTTCTCCTTCTCCTTCAGTGCGGTGATGTCTGCCCCTTCCTTAAAGGAAGAGAACAGCAGATAGAGAAAATCGGTTGTTATCTCCATCGTCTCCCGCTTGAATCGGACCTCAACCGTGGTGTCTCCGGCAAATCCTTTTATCGAAAACCAGTTCGGTTTTTCAAAATTAAAGTAGCCGTCTCCCATCTCTTCCAGCGCGGTCACCCGTCCAAAGTACTTCAGATACTCGAAGAACTCCTTTGAAAGAGGCTCATCGAGCTGATACTCCTTCATGTATGAGCCGTCCGCGCAGGATTTATGCTGAATTGAACCTTTTAGCCGCATTTTCTGCAATCTCCAAAACAGCGTCTGCCGCTGCTGTGCATTCAGCGTCAGTGGTAAAGCAGGACAGACTGATTCTCACACTGCCTGCTCCTCCGTCAATTTTCTCATGTACCAGCGGGGCACAGTGCAGTCCGGTTCGCGTTACGATGCCGTACTTTCTTGAGAGAATGAATCCGACATCCTCACAGGAGAGTCCTTCGATGTTGAACGAGATTACCGGAACTCCCGGTGTCTCATGGTGGATGCGGATGTTTTCTGCTTCATGGAAGCGGCTGACGAGATACTTTGTCTGCCGCATGCCCTGCGCATGAATGTCTGCGATGCCAATGCGTTCCACAAAGGAGATGCCTTCTGCAAGCGCTGCAAGACCTGTTACATTCTGCGTTCCGCACTCGAATTTCTCCGGCATGTCTTCGGGCTGATACAGCTTGGATGACTGCGTTCCGGTACCGCCGAAGCGGGTTGGTGCAATCCGTTCTGCATCTTTGAGGTAAAATCCGCCGGTTCCGGAAACGCCGAGAAGCGCTTTGTGTCCGGTGAATACAAAGGCATCACAGCCAATCTTTTCCACATCGACTTCGATGTGTCCAGCGGTTTGTGCGCCGTCCACGATAAAGAAGATGTCCTTATCTGCGAGGATGTCAGCAACTGCCTGCACATCCTGCACCGAGCCTAAGACATTGCTTGCATGCGTCATCACGGCAAACTTCGTATCCTTGCGGATAAGGGAGGAAATCGTATCCGGAGATACATAGCCCTCTGCAAAATCTGCGATATCGAACCGGAGAATACCGTCCCTTTGGAACTCATGGAGCGGCCGAAGCACGGAGTTATGGTCAAGCGCTGTTGCAACTGCATGACATCCGCGGTTCTTTTTCAGAAAGCCGCTGATTATGATATTCAGCGAATCGGTTGCATTGTGTGTAAACACAATCTGCTTTGCATCAGCATGAAACAGTCCTGCCGCTTTTTCGCGGGCAAGGCTGATATAGTCAATCCCCTGCGTTCCGGTTGTTCTTCCCGAACCAAAAACCGGATGTTCTAAGGATTCTGCTAAGACCTCCTTTACTCTTTGCGGCTTCGGCCAGGAGGTTGCGGCATTATTCAGGTAAATTACCGGCATTAAAAAAATTAGAGGGCTACCTCGCGGCCGAGGTTGAATGCCTTCTCGTTAATCTCAACTGTCTTTGGCGGAACGTTTCTGCGGACCGCTTCTGCGAGAGACTTTACCGCAAGCGGCAGGGTGTGGGATGCTGCCCCCATTAAGACGATGTTTGCCGCAAGCGGGCTTCCTGCCTGGGTTGCGATTTCTGTTGCATCGATTAAGATGACCTTGTGTCCGCCGGATTTGAGTTCTGCCTCGACCTCTGCCATCTGCGGGACCGGAAGTTTGTTGGAGTACACAGAGGTTGGAACAACCATCTCGCGGTTGACAATCATGGTTCCGGCAGGCTTTAAGAAGTGGCGGTAGCGCAGTGCCTCTAAGACATCGAAAGCGATTAAGAGGTCGGCAGTTCCCGGAGCGATTAAGGAGCCGAACTTTCCGTCAATTCTGATGTGGGTTTCAACAGATCCTCCTCTCTGGGACATTCCGTGCGTTTCTGCTCCTCTGACATGACGTCCCTCAAGAACACAGGCATCTCCTAAGACGTTGGATGCGAGAATGGTTCCCTGACCGCCGATTCCGACAATTAAAACATCATAACTCTTCTTCATGAGCGTGCACCTCCTCTGTGGATTGCTCCTGCAGGACAGATGTCTGCACAAACACCGCATCCGGTACAAAGACTCGTTGTGCGGGCTGCGCCGTTTTCATCAGTCTCCAAGGCCGGACAGCCGTATCTGATGCAGGCTCCGCATTTGAGACAGCGGTCGGAATCGACAACATAGCGGGAGCGCTTGATACCGAGGCGTTTGTTCATGATAACGCACGGCTGTTTGGCGATGATGACCTTGACGCCTTCTCTCTCCTTTGCTTCTTTGAGGACTGCTAAGAGGTGGGTTAAGTCATACGGGTCAACGGCTTCGACGAACTTGACACCGCAGGCGCGGGCAATCTCTTCTAAGGAAATCTTCGGAGACTCAACACCGCAGGCGGTCATTCCGGTGTTCGGGTTCGGCTGGTGGCCGGTCATAGCGGTGATTCTGTTGTCTAAGATGATGACGGTCTGGTTTGCGTTGTTGTAGACTGCGTTGATTAATCCGTTG
>JAGARL010000005.1 GCA_017622255.1 Methanocorpusculum sp. | reverse complement strand
GGACTCTTTTGTGAATGCCCGGAACAGAGAGACATCCTTCCTCCATCTCCGCCTGTGCAGAACCGGTTTTGACAATCTCCGGGTTGATGACTTTTCTGAGTTTATCTCCGGCGTTCATGACAAAGAAACGCTGTGAGATGCCAACCTGCGGGGCTGCGAGGCCGACGCCCCGGTGAGTGGTGAGCATTGGAACCATCTCGTCTAAAATTGCGAGAAGTTCGGGGGTGATTTCTTTCACCGGCTCGGCAATTGCTACGAGAACCGGTTTTCCATATATCTGGATATCCATGCTGTAAGTATATTGAACGCCGGAAATCATCAACATGCCGCAAAGTTCAACCCCTATCTTAATACTCTCACGAGTCCAACATAATATGCTTCAGGTGAACAATATCAATGGCAGAAGAAACAGAAGGCTTACCCTCACGCACTGATTTCAGTGCATGGTATAATGAAGTCATCCGCCGTGCAGATGTCATCGACGTCAGATACCCTGTCAAGGGTCTCAACGTCTGGTATCCGTTTGGATTCGCACTTCGTCAGCACACCTACAATCTCCTCCGCAGTCTCTTAAACCGCGACCACGAAGAGGCACTCTTCCCGCTGCTCATTCCGGAGAATGAGTTCATGAAGGAAGCTGAGCACATCAAGGGATTCGAGGATGAGGTTTACTGGGTTACCCACGGAGGTCTTACTCCACTCGATGTAAAACTTGCACTCAGACCAACCAGTGAGACAGCAATTTATCCGATGTACTCCTTATGGGTACGCTCCCACGCAGACTTACCGCTCAAGCTCTATCAGATTGTCAACACCTTCCGCTACGAGACCAAGCACACCCGTCCGTTAATCCGCGTAAGAGAGATTACCTCCTTCATGGAGTCTCACACTGTCCACACCGACTGGGAAGATGCAAACAACCAGGTCGAGTACGAGATTGAACTCGCAAAGGAGTTCTACCGCGAGTTAGGTGTTCCAATCATCATCTCCAAGCGTCCGGACTGGGATAAATTCCCGGGAGCAGACTTTACTATCGCAATCGACGCAGTCTTCCCGGACGGAAGAACGCTCCAGATTGGAACTGTTCACCACTTAGGCGACCACTTCGCCAAGACCTTCGACATCACCTATGAGGATGTCAACGGTGAGCAGAAGCTTGCATCCCAGACCTGCTTCGGTATCTCCGAGAGAAGTCTTGCCGCAATCATCGCCGTCCACGGAGATGACAAAGGTCTCGTCCTTCCGGCAACCGTTGCACCAACCCAGGTTGTTATCATCCCGATTATCGTTGGAAAGCGCGGGGATGAAATCTTAGCAGCCGCAGCAGAGCTCGAAGCAGAACTCAAGGCCGCAGGACTTCGTGTCAAGACCGACAAGCGCGACATGAGACCGGGTGCAAAGTACTACCACTGGGAACTCCACGGTGTCCCGCTCAGAGTTGAAATCGGCCCGCGTGACCTTGACAACAAACAGCTTGTCTGCGTCAACCGCTTAGGAGTTAAGACACAGATTCCGCGTGAAGGAGCAGTAGAGTCCGTCAACCGTCTCTTAACCGAGGCACACGACCAGATTTTAGAGAAGGCAGAGAACCACTTAGAGGCCCACCTCAAACACGCAGAAACCGTTGAGCAGGCAAACGAAGTCCTCGAAGGAAACGTTGTTGCAGTTCACTGGTGCGGCGACCGCGAATGTGCCGACAAGTTAGAGGAGCTCACCAACTCGTCTCTCCTTGGAACTGAAATCAGAAGCAAATATGTTGCAGACGATGAAGGCAGATGTATCATCTGCGGAAAGCCTGCAAAGCCGGCCTTAATCGGACGCTCCTACTAATCTTCC
>JAGARL010000075.1 GCA_017622255.1 Methanocorpusculum sp. | reverse complement strand
CTTGTGGTCAGCACCAAGGACATCAATGCTTCTGTCGCACTGGGTGTTCTTCCAGAGGTGGAATGCAAGGTCGCGGGCTGCATAGACAGAGGTACCGTTACTTCTGCGAAGGACGTAGCGGTTGCCGAATCCCTGCTTGGAAAGGTCGAGGTACATCATCTTTCCGTCAAACTGCGTGTCCGGCATCTTCTCGATTCTTCCAAGAACCTCTGCCATCGAACCGTCCCAGAGGAAAGTGGTCTCGCGGACAAATCTGTCGTGGTGGACGTTCATGGAGGCAAGGGTTTCCTTGATACCTTCTGCACAGATGTCAACGGAGTCGTGGAAGAGCTTGACGGTTTCTTCATCTCCTGCCTCGATTTTCTCCATCATTAAATCGAACTCAGGCTCAATCTCCGGCTTTTCCTTGGCAATCTTGTTTGCCTCGACGTAGTGTCTGACGATGAACTCGTCTCCCTTCTCGCCTGCTTCGCGTTCATAGTGGAGGTTCTTGACACCCCAGGCGACGATAGCGATCTGGCGGCCCATATCGTTTAAGTAATACTGAGCCTCAACCGGGTAGCCTGCCTTGCGGAAGACGCGGACAAGCGTGTCGCCGATAACGGTGTTTCTGATGTGTCCGACGTGTAAAGGTCCGTTCGGGTTTGCACTGGTGTGCTCGATGATAACCTTCTCGGTCTTTTCCGGCAGCTGTCCGTAGGTTTCCTTGCGGGCTGCGGCAACGGATTCTGCGACATAGTCAGCACCGAATACAAAGTTGATGTACGGGCCTTTGCAGGATACCTCGATTCCGGCAGACTTCGGGTTTGCGGAAATCTTTTCGACGATATCCTTGGCAATTAATGCCGGATTTTTCTTTTCCTGCTTGGCGAGAGCAAATGCGGCAGTCGATGCGACATCTGCGTGGTCGCCGCCGTCAGTGATTAAAACATCCTCAAGGCCTGTTGCCTCACGGAGGAGTTCAGTTGTTTTTGCAAGATATTCGCGGTACATATTTAGAGTCCTGTTGGGTAACGGAGAACTGCAGCGATTCCGCCGAATGCGGACATGAGCATTCCTCCCTCTTCGAAGTCGTCGGAGATAATCTCAACGCGGGTGTTTGACATATCGGCAAGAGCAGTCAGCTCGTCAATGATATCCTCTTCCTTCTCAAGGATTAAGGAGGACTGACAGTTCGGACAGCGTCCAAGCGGCAGGTCTTTGAACTTCTTTCCGGCCTCAATCTGCATGGTCTTAACCTCCTGTGCTCCGCAGTTTCCGCAGGTGATGGTTAAGCGTGCCTTTCTCAGCTTCTCGGATAAGAGAAGAGTGTCGACTGCACCTGCTTCGAGGTTTGCACGTACAGAGTCTTCTCCGTATGCTGCTGCCCCATTGTCTTTTACGAGTTCCTTGAAGAATCTTGCCATCTCCCACTTCTCATCGGCGATGTCAACACCGCGCAGTGCATCCTGTGCGTTGTCAACGAGTTCTTTGAGACCGAACTCATTGGTGTAGGATGCATCAAAGAGACCAATGATTCTGCGTTTGATTTCGTGGTGGAGGAAGTCTCCTTCGGCGAACTCTTCCTTGGTCGGCATTGGTCCGCCAATTAAGAGACCCTTGAACTTGTCAAAGAAGTTCGGCTCGGCAAGGAATGCTTCGGATGCACGCTCTCCGACCTTGGTGTAGAAGTCGTGGATTGCGATTAAACGTAAGCGCTCGAAACGAATACTGGACTGACCTCCCTTTCTCTGCTTT
>JAGARL010000074.1 GCA_017622255.1 Methanocorpusculum sp. | reverse complement strand
TTTCTGCCGACATCCATGCCGCAGAGGGAATGGGGTTTTCTCTTTTTCAGCGAGAGCGTCAAAGCGGGAATGCGCCGCCACTTAACCTTCCCGGACGAGACGGATCTCTCCACCTATCTCAAAACCATGACGCCGGCGCATGTGTACTATTCAACAGCATACTATGCGCACCCGTCGGCTGCGACCATGCAGGAGAAGGAGTGGCTCGGCGCTGACCTCATCTTCGATTTGGATGCGGACCACATCGTCCGCGGTTCATATGATATGATGCTTTCCCGCGTCAAAGACGAGCTCTACAAATTAATCGATATGCTGACCGGAGAGCTCGGCTTTGCAAAATCCGACCTGAGAATCAACTTCTCCGGCGGCCGCGGATACCATATCCATATCCCGACCATCGCCGTCCGCAGTTTTTCGAGCGCCGAACGACGCGAGTTGGTAAACTATGTGTCAGGAACAGGCCTCTCGCTTGATGCGATGCTTTCTTCTCCCAAATCCACCGGCTGGCAGGGACGGTACCGGACAGCACTTGCATCCGAACTGGAGCGGATTCAAAAACTCGAACCGCTTGCGGCCCGTGAGTATCTCGCTGGTCTTTCCGGCATCTCGGAGCGTACGGCAGACTCGTTCTACAAAAATCTTGCAGAACTGCGCGGAAAGCTCCTCGCAAATCCGGAAAGCCTCAAGGACAACAAGGTAATCAGGGCGCTGACCGCTCCTGAGAACGCGGTCTTCAAAGAAGCGGTGCTTTCCCATGCGGCGCAGGCGGACGAGCCGGTTACAACCGATATCAAGCGTTTAATCCGCCACCCGGGAAGCCTGCACGGCGGGTCCGGAATGCGTGTCACACCAATCCCGCTTGAAGATTTAGACGATTTCGACCCGTTAATCGATGCGGTTGTCTTCGGCGAAGAGCCGGTAACGGTCACAACCCGCTTCCCGGTCACTATGCCTATGCTTGGAAACACCTACGCGGTTGCGGCAGGAACATCCAAAGTTCCGGAGGCCTTAGCGGTCTTCCTCTGCGCCCGCGGAATCGCGGAACTGGGAGGTGCAGAGTGAACAGGATTTCCATCTCCGACCTGCACGGATACCTAATCGATGAGCGGTCGATGGGATCTCTCTCCGAGATTCCGGCAACGCTCTATGAGGAAATCCAGGCGGACATGGCGGCTCTTCGCGCTCAGGCGGCAGCCTCTGACGACCTCTTCGGCGAGGGTGCACAGAGCCTGATTAAAGAACGCGAAAGTCTGCGCGAGTACCTGCGCGACCTCTACGCAGTCCGCACCCGAAAAATTCTGAATCTCGCCCTTGCACGGGCGAACGGGGACGAAATCGACCGCAGCGAGCTCCAAATGATGGTGCCGGGAGAGCGCGCATTATTCGAGGTAGTCTATGAATCCTGTACCTCATGCAGAAAAGCTCTTTTAGATGGGAAGCCAACATTAGAGATTACTGCATACAGTTATGTCTCGCCAAATGCCGGGACAGAGCAGGAAGCTTCACCCTCTCTGCCTCCAATGCCTTTGGATGCGGAAATCCCGCCTGAAGAGGCCGCGGATTTCCTGATGGAAAACGTAGCAGGACCAGCTCCCGAATCGTACAGCGTTCTCTCTGTACATTCAACCATTCCAGAATTTCAGGATTATAACGGACGAATTTACTCTCTTTCGCCAGGAGATGTTGTGTCCCTGCCGCTACAGATGGCAGATATTCTGTGTAAAGACAACAAAGCATTAAGTATCCGTATTCGCAAATGAATAGTGATATTTAGTGTGGCTTAGCCCGCGCTTTTGAGCGCGCGCTGCTCAATCCTTAGAAGGGGTAAATATTATGAAGAAACCAGTAAAGTTCAACACCTACTGCCCATACTGCCGCAAGCACACTGAGCACGAGGTTGAAAAGGTAAAGAAGGGAAGAACCACCGGTCTCCACTGGATCGACCGCCAGAAGGCACGCAGAAGCAAGATTGGAAACCGTGGAAAGTTCGGCAAGGTTCCGGGAGGAGACAAGCCGACCAAGAAGATCAACGTCCGCTACCGCTGCAAAGAGTGTGGAAAAGCACACCTTCGCCCAGGCTTCCGCGCAGGCAAATTCGAACTTACGGAGTGATTGAAAAATGGTAAAAGCAAATCGCGAAAACCGGAGCAAGTTCCTGAAAGTAAAGTGCCCGGACTGTGAAAACGAACAGCTCATCTTTGACAAGGCAACCTCTGTTGTCGAGTGTACCGTCTGCGGACGTGTCCTTACCGAGCCAACCGGCGGAAAGGCAGTCATTAAAGCTGAAGTTATCGCATCCTACGAATAAAATAGTGGAAAATTACACCAATGAGTGACAGAAAGTGGCCAATTGAGGGAGAACTCGTCGTCTGCAGCGTTACCGAAGTCAAGGACTTCGCAGCGTTTGTTACCCTTGACGAGTACGAAAAGCGTGAAGGACTCATTCCAATTGCAGAGGTAGCCCGCGGATGGATTAAATATATCCGCGACTACATCCGTGAGGGACAGAAGGTTGTCTGTAAGGTCTTAAGCGTTGATACCGCCCGCGGTCACATCGACCTGTCCTTAAAGGATGTAAACGAACACCAGCGCCGCGAGAAGATTCAGGACTGGAAGAACGAGCAGAAGGCACACAAGTGGATTGGCTTTGCATCCGATGCATCCAATGTCCCCGCAAAGGAGATTGAAGAGGCAATGTATGCAGAGTATGCATCCCTTTACTCTGCCTTCGAGGATATCGTTTTAGAGCCGGAAAAGACGCTCGCCAAGTTTGCTCTCTCTGAGGAGGGCAAGGCCGCTCTGCAGAAGATGGCAGAGGAGAATGTCAAGATTCAGAAGGTTACCATCAGTGCTATTCTGGAACTTGTCTCCAACAAGCCGGATGGTGTCAACATCATCCGCCGTGCCCTTCGCAGTGCTGCTCCAAAGATTGACGGCGCTGAGATTGAGATTCTGTATCTCGGTGCTCCAAACTACCGCATCAAAGTAACCGCAACCGATTATAAGAAGGCTGAGCGTGCTTTAGAGAAGGCATCCGACGCCGCTATCGGCGTAATGGTTCGTGCGGAAGGTACCGGAAAGCTGATTAGAAAGCAGAAATAAGGTTGAAATGTCAGGTCATATTCGCATCTGCCGGATTGACAACATTCACACTCTTTTGAAGATTTGTCCTGTTTGCGGGAGAGAGACCGTTTCCGTTCATCCTGCGCGCTATTCGCCGGAAGACCGGTACGGAAAGTACCGCCGGATGGTGAAGGAAGCCCATGGAAGAAGTTAGTGTTCAGTGGTATGTGGAAGATGTGTCGGCACATTCGTGCGAAGTCGCTGTTGCAGGACTTCCCGGAGTCGGACATGTCGGGAAACTGGTTGTTGATCATTTAATCCGCTCGTTGAATGCGGTAAAGGTTGCGGAGATTACGTCAACGTATTTCCCGCCGCAGATGTATCTGTCAGAGGACGGGGTTCTGCGGTTTCCGAGAAATGAAATCTTTTTCGCGGCAGGAGAGGAGGGAAGACCTCCAATGCTGTTTCTGGCAGGAGACTGCCAGAGCGTAGGACCGGAAGGACACTATGTACTCGGCGAAGCATACGTGAAGGTGTTTTCACTGCTTGGCGTGAAGCGGATTTATACGCTCGGCGGCTACGGAGTAGGCCGTCTGGTCGAGAATCCCAGAGTGCTTTCCGGCCTCTCGCATGCATCGCTTCGCGAAGCAGTGGTGGCGGCAGGGGCTGTTTCCAACGGTATTGAGCCGGTCGGCGGTATTATCGGTGCGGCAGGACTGCTGATTACCTGCGGACGCCGTGCCGGAATGGAAGGCGTTGCGCTTCTCGGCGAGACATCAGGCTATCTGGTGGACCCGGTTTCTTCAACCGCGGTTCTGGATGTTTTGGAGAAACTCATCGGATTTACCGCAGACAGAACCGAGCTTTCGAAGCTTGCCGAGGAGATGCAGGCGGACCTTTCCGCGTTTACTTCGTCGATTCAGCAAAACTCCGCAGATGATCTGCGCTACATCGGATAAGTATGGAAGTAAACGCAGACCTGCATATCCATTCCCGTTTTTCGATGGCGACGTCTCCTGATTTGTCCCCGGAGACGATTCTTGCCGGATGCCGGATTAAGGGACTGGATGTTATCGGAACAGGGGATGCGCTGCATCCTGAATGGCGAAGGCTCTGGGAGCCGTATCTGGAGAATGATTCCGGCATCACAGTTGTTCCGCAGACAGAAGTGGAAGACGAACGCAGAGTCCATCATGTGATTCTGATGGAGACGCTTTCGCAGTTTGCCGAGCTGCAGGAACGGCTTACTCCCTACTGTTCGCATCTGGAAACGGCAGGCCGCCCGCATGTCTATGCGTCAGGCGAGACTCTCGCCCGCGAGGTGCATGCGTTAGGCGGTCTGATTGGCCCTGCGCACGCGTTTACACCGTGGACGTCGCTTTTTGCGGCGTTCGAAAAACCCTCTGACTGTTACCGCTCGGAAAAGTTTGATTTCTGTGAACTTGGGCTGTCAGCGGATTCCACCTACGGGGCAGGGATTGCGGAGTTTGCAGAGACGCCGTTTCTGACAAACTCGGATGCGCACAGTCAGTATCCGGCAAAGCTCGGCCGCGAGTTTACGCGTCTGGATGTTTCGGCGAAGACACCGAAGGCGGTGCTCGAAGCCGTTTCATCCGGCAGTATCACGCTGAATGCCGGTTTCTTCCCGGAGGAAGGGAAGTATAACCGGACGGCATGTACCCGCTGTTATGTGCAGTTCTCGTACGAGGAAGCCGAGGCGCACCGCTGGAAGTGTCCGGAGTGCAAGGGAAGAATTAAGCTTGGTGTCCGCGAGCGGGCATATGCGATGTCCTCGATCCCGGCAACCCCGCGCCCGCCGTATCTGAAGATGATTCCATTAGGAGAAGTCATCGCCCGTGTGCTCGGCGTTTCGTCGCCGAACACGAAGAAAGCAAAGGCACTCTATGATGCCTTCATCGAACGGTTCGGCAATGAGATTACCGTTCTCCTGCATGCACCGGAGGCAGAGATGGCAGAAGTTTCCGCAGGCGTTTCGTCAGCAGTTTCTGCGATGCGGGAGGGTCGAGTGCTTCTCTTCCCGGGAGGCGGAGGCAAGTACGGAAGCTTCGCTTTCCCGTAAATCTTTTTTGTGATTACAATTCGAAAAAAAAAAGTTATTCCGAGCCTTTCGGCTCACCGGCTTTTGCCGCTTCATTTTCAATAGATGCCGCGTCTTTGCCGCCGTTTAAGAATTTGGTAACCGTCCTGTCTTCACGGCCTAAGTAAATCATAGCGACGGTCAGACCAAGGATTACTATCGTGATGCCGATAACATCCAGGAAGGACGGGGATGCGACCAGGAGTCTGCGAACCATGGTGGTGATTCCGGCGATTAAAATCGGACGGACCAGGACTCTGCCGAAGGTCACATAGGACCGCACCATATCAATCAGCGTGGCAATAACGATAATGAGCAGAATCGACTGCAGAGCGGCGGTTAAGGTCTCCTGGGTCGGAGTTCCTGCGGCGATTTTTAAAAGCTGGATCGCTTCCAGTGCGCCGACGACCGCCGCCGCAACCAGGAGTCCTGCAATCAGCAGATAGATGAGGATGGTAACAAGAGAACACCCTTTTACCAGAAAGTCCCGAAGCTGGGATACAGTAATCATTTAGTCACCTCGAAGAGCGCGGGCGTTTGCCCAGCGGACGCGGATGCTGAACTCTTCTGCCTCGCTCGGGTTTGCCGCAAGTGCGTCAGCGTATGCGGAGTATGCATCATCAAAGCGTTTGAGCTGTTCGAAAACAATTCCTTTCAGGAACAGTACATGTGCCTTGTCTGCCGGCTCTGCCGCAAGACAGGCATCATAATAGCGCAGTGCATCATAGAGCAGGCCTTCCTTTCGGAGATTGCCGGCACGCTCTAAGAGTTCCTCTGCCGTTCCTTTCGGCATGCGCCAGTTGCCGGAGGCATAGACTTCTGCCGCGTACGCGGGAGCAAAGATGCCGCCTGCTTCCTGCGCACAGTGGACTTTGGTAAGCCAGACCTGCGTCAGCATGGAATCGTCGTGTAAGAAACACCACTCCTCTGCACGGTAGAGGCAGTTGCCTGCCTCATCCCACTCCTTCTTCTGTGCATGAGCGTTGGCTCTGACAACCAGCGATGCCGCATCCGCATCGCGGACCGCATCTGCTTTGTCAAGCTCGGCAAATGCCGCGTCAGGGTTGTCTGCATAGAGCAGGGCTTCCGCCTTTAAGACATGGAGCATGGAGCAGAAATCCGCAAAGCGTTTTTCGTCCTCCTTTGCCACATTCCATTCCGGCAGGATGGAAAGTGCCTTTTCGAGTTCTTCCGCACATTCACCAAACTTTCCCTGTGCTTTGATAACCGATGCCTTTCCCACGTAGGCAAGCGGGTTTTTGTCATCTTCGGCGATTGCCTCGTCGTATTTTGCAACCGCTTCGTCCAGTTTTCCGGCAAGTGCTAAGTCTTCTGCTTCCTCGATTTTATCAGGCAATTTCCTTTCCCTCCCGTACCACACTTACGCGTCCTGATTCCGTTGAGAGCGTAAATCCATGGTTATACAGCCATTCACGGGCATTTCCGTGTCCGTGAATCATCAGTTCGACCAGGTCTGCGGGTTCGTCCACATCAGTTGACATCCGCATGGAGTCGATAATCTCAACCGTCATGCCGAGCTCTTCGGCAATCTGGAGGTGGCGGCGGAAGGAGAATCCGTAATATTCCACATGGAACTTCTCCGGGTTTTTGATGAAGAGAATATTGGTGCCGCCGCCAAGGCCGGGGACGATGGCCATGTCTGCCTTGGTGGATACCACCCGCTGGAGACTTCCCGGAGTTACCATCGGAAGGTCTGACATGATGATAAGCGCCGGGCAGTGGAACTGCGGGAGAGCCCAGTTGATTGCTTCGTTTAACCCTTCGCGCCGGATGGCAACCAGCGCATCGCGGCATTCATATTTGGAGGTGCAGAGAAGCGTTGCGGTACATCCGGTTCTCCGGACAGCGGAGATTACATCGCCGAGCATTACTTGCGCAAACTCTTCCCGTTCCTCCTGGGTTAAAACACCTGAAAGCCTGGTCTTGGGATTGACCGGCCGGAATGGAATCAGGGCGTGAAAATACATATAGTACCTATTTGCTTCCAGAGCAAATAGATACTTCCGTTCGATTACTCGTTTTTGTATCCGCCGTGACGTTTTTTCAGATAGAGGATTCTCTGAATGGCGGAGAGGTTGGTGCAGAGAGCGATGATAAGAACAGCAATCCAGATGAAGCCGAGAAGACCTCCGGCGATGAGCAGGAGCATGGTCTCCGGTCTTCCAAAGAATCCGATGCCTTCTAAGGGGTCGGAGATTTTCCCGTCCTCTTTTGCGGAGTATCCGGTTTCCGCATAGGTTACCGGTTTGATGAAGGTGTTCATAATAGAACCGATTACGGCCACTCCGGCAACTCCTACGTAGGCAATCTGTGGAATTGCAAATCCTGCAAGATATGCAGGGGTGCTGATAAAGCAGGAAAGACCTACCGCGAAGAGAACAATACCATCCACATATTTGTCCACAATCCAGTCGATGATAGCACCGAAGTCGCTTTTCTTATTGGTCAGGCGGGCAACCGAGCCGTCGGTTAAATCAAGGATTCCGGATATCGCAAGCAGGATACTGCCTGCGATGAAATGCGTGGTCAGATAACATCCGGCGGCGGCAATTCCGAAGAGGAAGGAGAGGAGTGTTATCTGGTTCGGCGTAATTCCTGTTTTTGATAAAAGCAGGATAAACGGATCGAGCCATCCGGTTAATTTATGGCGTATGGAGGTAATGTTCATGGAATGAGAGACTATTTGAAGTCGTATACCCAATAATATATATCTTCAAAATATAAGAATCAGAGGCCCTTGATGAATACTCTATCTTCTCCCCGTCCGCATGTCCTGATGATTTCGGAAATCACGGCAGACGGTAAACTGACACTGGGTAAAGGGGTGTCCAGTAAAATCCTGATGCGGCATATGTCTCATGAGGCGGAAATCCTTCTGCACCAGACTCGCGCAGAGTATGATGCGATTATGGTCGGCTCGTCAACAATCCGGATTGACAATTCATTCCTGACGGTGCGTATGGTCGAGGGAAAGAGTCCGCTCCGGGTAATTCCGAATGCGTTAGCTGACCTGCCGGAAGATTCCAATGTCTTCGATACGTCCCTGGCAAAGACGGTCCTTGCAGTGTCCGAAGCGGCACCGGCGGCGCGCTGTGCGGCATTCCGGGAAAAGGGGGTTGATGTGGTCATGGCAGGCGCGGAGCATGTTGACTATACGCTTCTGATGAAGATTTTAGCAGAGGAGTTTGGCGTTCGGTCGCTGATTCTGGAAGGCGGCCCTACCCTGAACCGGTACATGCTGAATGAAAAACTGGTCGATGAAATCCGGTTAATCCATATGCCGTTTATTGTAGGCGGAGACGATACGCCGTCTCTGGTCGGCGGTATGCGTATCGGCTCAGAGGATGATATGATTCGCTTAAAGCTGAAGGGGACAGCAATGTACGGCGAAAATCTCGTAACCGAGTACGATGTGATGTACTAATCACTCTTTTTTCTCAATTTTTGCGATAACTGCTCCTGTGCAGATTACCATTTCAAATGCCAGGAAAAAGCCGGTTCCTGCAATGATGCCTTCTGTATAAGACAAACCGCGTAACTCTATCAGAAAGCCATTTTTCAGCAGAAGATATTTATGGATTTTTGCCGTATCTTTCTGTATCTATGAAGAAAAAGACAATCCTCCGGCTCATCAGTCTATTCATGCTGATTGTTGCGGTAATATTTGTTGCCTGCGCACTCTGCTGTCCAACGCTTGGAACAACGATATACATCGGCAGTTTTGCATTCGGTGCTGAGCAGTGGAGAGTATGTTATGCCCTCTACGTTGTCGTCATGATCGCCCTCTTCGGCGCATCGTTCTTCGTTAAAGAACGTGCAGAATAACAAAAACCATTTTTCAGCAGCGCAGAGATACGGGCGTTAAAAAAAAGTACGCGTTAGTTTTTCCAGTACGCGTTCTTCAGTTTTCTTCTGGCGGTAGTTCCCTGCTTTGCCTGCTGTTTCTTCTGCGGGGCAAGAGATACCGTCTTTCCGCGGTTCTTTGCGCCGAGAACAGCAATCTTTCCGCGGACTGCCAGGACATCTGCGGCAACGAGTTTTGCAAGCTCGCGGATTTCCTCTTCGGTTGCGTCAGAGTTCTGGAGCCATTTAATCTTAATTACTTTGCGTGCTTCCAGCTGGCGGCGGACCTCATCTGCGATGTCATCCGTACAGCCGTTCTTCCCGACCCAAATTGTTGGCTTTAAGGTCTGGACATAGTTTTCTGCGATATCTGTGATTATCTCACCTGTTTGTATTTTTCCTTATGGGAATGCGAACCACATTCCCGCACTCCTGACAGGTATAGACAACCTTGCCGTGCTGAACACGCACCCGGAGATTTTCGCCCGGGACAAAATATGTCCCGCAGCTTTTGCAGAAGCTTCTCTTCTGCTGTTTTGAAAGTCTGAGACGCTGCCGCATGGATATTTCGCGGGCTAAGGAAATGTACCGTGCGGAAAGAACGGGATTATCCCGCGTCTCCTGCGCTAAACGGAAAAGAATCTGGATTCTTTCCCGTGCAATCTGTTTAACCGGTACACCCTTCTCAGACCTTGCCATGATTATGCCCTAATTTATGGAACGCAAAAGCTCTTCATACTTTGGGTAGTACCCGGACTTTCCGGCCCTCAATTTTCAGCCGGTCATCACAGAATAATGCAATAGCTTCAGAGTATGCAATGTGCTCCTGCTCTAAAATGCGGGCGTCGATAGCATCCTCGTCATCGTCATCAAAGACCGGAACTGCCTTCTGGATGATGATAGGGCCTGAGTCTAAGCCTTCGTCAACGAAGTGAACCGTACAGCCGGCGATTTTGACTCCGTAGTCAAGCGCCTGCTTCTGGGCATGCAGACCCGGGAATGCCGGAAGAAGTGCCGGGTGGATGTTGAGCATCCGTCCGGCAAAGGTTCTGGCAATCTCAGGGCCAATGATTCTCATGTAGCCGGCACACACAAAGAGGTCTGCTCCTGTTTCCTTCATGGAGGCGAGCAGGTCTGCTTCAAAGGATGCCTTATCCGGATAATCCTTGAAGTTGTGGATAATTGCCGGAATTCCGGCATTCTTTGCCCGCTCAATGGAGTAGGAATCCTTATTGTCCGTTAAGAGGGCAATACATTCTCCGTTGATTTTCCCTGCGGCGATACTGTCTAAGACTGCCTGGAAGTTTGAGCCTCTGCCGGATGCGAGAACTGCAATCTTTTTCATATCCGCCTCAGGGCTGTCCGCCGATGATGACTTTTGTCTTCTCAGTCAGGTTTGCGAAGATACCGTTTTCGAGAACACCCGGGATGGCATTAATTGCGGCTTCAAGGGCCTTTGCATCCTTGATTTCGCCGAATGCACAGTCGAAGATGTAGTTTCCGTTGTCAGAGATGACCGGACCGTCCTTCTTGGTTCCGTTTCTCATAACCGGCTCGCCGCCGAGCGCCTTCAGCTTCTCACAGACGCTTCCGTAGGCAAACGGCAGAACTTCAATCGGGACTGCCGCGTTTGGAACGGAAACCGACTTGGACGGGTCGATGACAACAACGAACTCCTTTGCGGCATCGGCTACAATCTTCTCGCGAAGAAGGGCTGCTCCTCTTCCTTTGATTAAGACCTTCTCCGGGGAAACCTGGTCTGCGCCGTCGATGGCGATGTCTAAGACCGGGTGGAGGGATAAGGTGGTCAGCGGAATGCCGTACTCTTCGGCACGCATCGCGGTCTGGTGGGAAGTCGGAACGCCCATAATTTTCAGACCTTCCGTGGCAATTCTCTGCCCAAGTCTTTCCATGGCGAAGAAAACCGTAGAACCAGTTCCAAGACCTACAATCATGCCGTCTTTAACCATATCTGCTGCGCGGAATCCCGCGTCCTGCTTGGCATTTGCCGCTGCATCACTCATATGGTAATATTGGTCTTATCAGATAGTAATGGCTTTGGATAACAGAGTGAACATCTTTATATCATTCCAGAACAAATAATATTTCACAGCGTGACTTCACGCTGTGGTGTTGTGAATGAAACTGCTGGGAATCCATGCAGACCATGTCTGGTACAAAGTAACAAAAAAGTCAAAATCCGCCGAACCTTCGCCGGTACCGGAGGACAGTCTGGAAAACTGCGTCCTGCTCTTTACCTGTGTTGAAAAACGGGACGAAGAATCTCCGGAAACGGTGGTATGCAATGCAGTCTCTGCGATTCAGAAACGCATGCAGACGCTTGGTGCATCCCGTGTTATGATATTTCCCTATGCCCATCTGGCATCCGACCTTGGATGCCCCGGCATCTCCCTCTGGATTCTACGCGAGATGCAGAACGCCCTCGAAGGTGTCGGGTTTTCCGTAAAACGCGCGGCATTTGGCTGGTACAAAGAATTCGAAATCAAAAGCAAAGGACATCCCATGGCAGACTTTTCCCTCTCGATATGCGCACGTTCTCATATCGGATGCGGAAAAGAGATATCCTGCTGTGAGAATACATAAAGGTAATCACATGAATCAGAAAATCGTCTATATGGATCATGCGGCAACCACATACACCGCCCCCGAAGTGGTTGAGGCCATGATTCCTTACTTCTCCGAATACTTCGGCAACCCGTCGTCTGTCTATGCAATAGGGGAACTCAGCAAATCCGCGATAGATACCGCCCGCAAACAGACCGCGGCAGTGCTCAATGCCGAGCCGGAAGAAATCTTCTTCACCAGCGGCGGAACCGAAGCCGACAACTGGGCATTAAAAGGAGTTGCTCTCGCAAACCAGCGGAAAGGAAAACACCTCATTACAACAAAAATCGAGCACCATGCAATTACCCACTCGGCAGAGTGGCTTGCCGAGCAGGGTTTTGAGGTGACGTATGTTGGAACCGACGAATACGGCATGGTGTCTCCTGCAGAGATTGAAAAAGCCATCCGGCCTGACACCATCCTCATCTCGGTGATGTATGCAAACAACGAAGTGGGCACCATTCAGCCCATCGCAGAGATTGGAAAAATTGCACATGAACACGGAATCCTGTTCCACACCGACGCAGTACAGGCCGCAGGACACATTCCAATCGATGTCAAAGCAGAAAACATCGACCTGCTCTCGCTTTCCGGCCACAAATTCTACGGTCCAAAAGGAGTCGGCGCACTCTACATCAGAAAGGGCGTCCGCATCAAAAACTTCATCCACGGAGGAGCGCAGGAAAAGAAGCGCCGTGCAGGAACAGAAAATGTTCCGGGAATCGTCGGTCTCGGCGCTGCGATTTCCCGGGCCGCCGCCGCAATTCCGGAGGAGAATGCCCGCCTCATCCGCCTGCGCACCCGGCTGACTGAAGAACTGCTGAAGATTCCGGCAACAAAACTCAACGGACATCCGACACAGCGTCTGCCGAACAATGTCAACATCACCTTCGAGTACATCGAAGGAGAATCCGTCCTCCTCTTCCTGAACATGAAGGGCATCTGTGCTTCAACCGGAAGCGCCTGCAACTCCGCATCGCTGGAACCCTCGCATGTCTTAACCTGCATGGGTGTTCCCGCAGGCTCTGCGCACGGCTCCATCCGGCTTACCATCGGGGAGCGGACAACCGATGAGGATGTGGATTTTGTGATTACGGAACTGACGGAAATTGTAAAAAGACTGCGGAGCATGTCTCCGTTAACACCAGAGGAGCTGAGATAAATGTACAGTGAAAAAGTAATGGACCATTTCACCAACCCGAGAAATGTGGGCGTCATTGAAGATGCAAACGGGGTAGGCGAAGAAGGAAACGCTGCCTGCGGAGACATCATGAAGATGTTTCTCAAAGTGGAAAATGATGTAATCGTGGATGTAAAGTTCCAGACCTTCGGATGCGGGGCAGCTATAGCATCGAGCAGTATGGCCACCGAAATGATCAAGGGAAAGACCCTGGAAGAAGCATGGACGCTTTCCAACAAAGCAGTAGCAGAAGCGCTTGACGGTCTGCCGCCGGTAAAAATGCACTGTTCGGTCTTAGCCGAAGAGACCATTCACAAAGCAATCAACGATTATCTGGTAAAATCAGGAAGAGAGCCGTGGGGAGAGGAAACCTCCTGCTCACACTGCGGACACGACTGTGATGTCTGCGGAGAATAATTACTCCTTCTCTTTTTTCAGCGGGATTCTGTCGTCGCGGGCATCCCCGATGAAGTTCTTTGCAACGATGTAACACTCGGTACTTCCTCTGCGGGTAGCCTTCGAGCGGATAACACGAACCGAGTAGAACCGTTCCTTGACCAGTTCCAGGAGGTCGTTGAAGTCTTCTCCCTGGAAGGATTTCATGACCAGGTTTCCGCCCTGCTTTAAGAGCGATGCGGCAAACATTAAGGCATCCTCATTGAGTGCCATAATCCGTGCCTGGTCATAGGACTTGGCGCCGGATAAGTGCGGGGCAGCATCACAGACCACGACATTTACGACAGGCATTGCCGCGCGCACTTTTTCCTGAATTTCCGTGGTGGTAAAGTCGCCGATAAAAGATATTACGCCTTCCAGCGGGGCAATCGGATTTAAGTCCACACCGCAGAGCTGACCTTCGGTTAAGGTCTTTAACACCTGCAGCCAGCTTCCCGGTGCACAGCCTAAATCGACGACATTATCCGTTTTTCTGATGACATTGAACCGGTCGTTAATATCGATGAGTTTGTATGCCGACCGTGCTCTGAATCCCTCTTTTAAGGATTTCCTGTATGTTGCGTCTCTCGTCCAAAGTGATCCCATAGTTCTCCCTCAGAAACAGTAATAATATCTATGATTAAAGAACATATAATTATAACTTTAAAATTTGCCACTCCAATACATAAGTACTGAGTGTCAAGGGGTTTCAGATATGTTACAAGCAACCATCAAAGCAGATATTTTCCGTGAGACGATTGATGCGATTTCCGCACTGGTGAATGAATGCCGTCTCCACCTGACAGCTTCCGGAATCAGAACCATTACGGTTGATACCTCCAACGTGGCTATGGTTTCTTTAGAGCTTGCAGCATCCGCATTCGAGAGCTACACGCTTTCCACCGAGTCAGCAGAAATCGGCCTCGACATCGAAAAAATCCGCTCCATGATGGGTATGATCGGAAAAGCAGACGTTATTTCCTTAGACCTTGACGACTCCGGAAAGAAACTGAAGCTTTCGTTTGGCGGATACGAATACTCCATCACCTTACTCGATACCAAGACCATCAGAAAGGACCCGAACGCACCGAACTTAAACCTGCCTGCAACCTTCGAGATTGCCGGTGTTATGTTCAACGATGCAATCAAGGCATCCGGCATGGTCTCTGACAAGATTTCCCTTGCTGTCTCCGGCGAGACCCGCGTCTTTACCATGAACGCAGAAGGCGACTCCGACAGAATCAAGAGAGAACTTGCAGGAGAGGACGTTCACTACATCACCTGCGCAGACGCCCGCTCCCTCTTCTCCCTCGACTACTTAAAGGACATGGGTAAATCCATCTCCCGTGCAGAGAAGGTCCAGATTCGCTTAGGCAACGACCACCCGGTTCAGTTCTCCTTTGAGTACGCAGAAGGCAAAGGAAAGATCGGCTACCTCTTAGCTCCGAGAATCGAGGCAGACTAAATCCAATATGGCGGCTGTTGAGCTGCGGGATCTGCTTCATTACCCTTTTTTACCTGAAGCCCAGAAGATTTTAGCATCCCGCGGAATTTCTGTTGCCGGGCTGTCGAAGACGAACCCGGGAAGGAATTATCTGGATAAAGCAGCCGAGCGGGTAGTGTACTCCATTGACGGCAAGGAGACCTACCCGTCTGATACCTCCGGCGACAATATTTCTGATATCGTAACCTATGTGTTAGCCCGCGTGCTCGTTTCCTGTACGAAGGACAAAAGAACCGTGGAGCGCTTTGTCAGAGCCGAAGCGAAGCGGGTGTTCGGCTATCTGCGCCAGGAGCAGAACCAGACAATTAAAGCCCGCGTGTGTGCCGAGTTCGGGATTTCCCTGGATGCAACACGTCTTACGGTCCTGCAGTACGTCGAAATGGCGGCAAACATCCGCGAGGAGAAGTGGCGGCTGATTAACCGCGAGGTGGAGGGAGGATATGTCAAAATCTCCGCAGACGAGCTGGAGATTCTCTTAAGCGAAAAGATTCGCGCCCATTTAGGTTCGTCGCTGCCGCTGGCTGTCCCCGGAGCGGTTGAGCGCGAGTTTGCCCCGTGGACGGACAAACTGCTGATGAAGACGCAGGAGAGAACGCTTGCGGAGTTCGGCGTAATTGACGAGTCGGCATACCCGCCCTGTATTCAGGCACTGATTCAGGGGGCGGCGGCGGGCGTGAATCTGACGCATTCCGGACGTTTCTCTCTGGTATCCTTCCTGCACGTTATCGGCATGAACGCGGAGCAGATTGAGGGAATCTTTGCCAGAAGCCCGGACTATAATCCTGATATGACGATGTATCAGGTGGACCATATCTTAACGAATGAGTACACGCCGCCTTCGTGCGTAACGATGCTGACGCACGGCATCTGCGTCTCGAAGGATGCCACCTGCGAGAAGGTTTCCCATCCGCTGAATTATTACCGCGAGAAGAAGCGGTATCTGGAACGGAAGCGGAGGTTAGAGGAGAGCAAGGCGAAGAAGGCGGAAGCAGCAGTGGAAGCGAAGGCGGCCGCGGCCGGTGCGGAGAAGAAGGACGCACCGGACTCTGAATAATCTTTTTTTTGTGTGTTTACCTGACTGCAAAGTCTTTAGCTGTTTTCAACACACACATTTATGTCTGAAAAAGGTGATAAATATACACATAATTCTGACATAATAGGTGTTGGTGATGGAGAGGCTCATTACTGAGA